>SFAU01000001.1 GCA_007096045.1 Microcystis novacekii Mn_MB_F_20050700_S1
GACTGCCTGGCTGGACTATTGGTGAAGATTCTGCTGTTAGTCCCGATCAAGGGGGAAGTTGGTGGTATACTGAGGGTGATATCTTCCAATTTAGCGTTAATGGGACAGAACAGTCCCAGTCTATTCCTGAACCCAGTTCCGTTGTTGCTTTATTAGGATTAGGAGGATTAGGGTTGGTCTCTAGACTGAAAAAACGAAAATAAGAAGTAGGGTGGGGGTGACTCGATTCTCTTGTCCTGCGCCAAGGGTTTCCCTTGCAATGGGAAAAGTGACAACACCCATTGTAGGGCTAATTCATGAATTAGCCCTACACCCATTACCTAGTAGGGATAATTCATGAATTAGCCCTACACCCATTACCTAGTAGGGATAATTCTGGAATTGGCCCCACACCTATTACCTAGTAGGGATAATTCTGGAATTGGCCTCACACCTATTACCTAGCTATATTCCACTGCTAAATCGAGGGACTCTTGTTCCCCACTTAAGCCCAACTATCGGCACTATTCGTTCATTAAACACTAATTGAAAGATGCAAGGCAATCCTTGCTATCAAAGTAATTTCAGTTCCAGGCTGATTCGGAGCATCTTTCAATTTGACAACGCCGAAAAGGGAGTGTCTCCCTCCCTTCCCCGCGTTATAAGGGACATCCTTGCAACGCGGTACACTGCCTCTTGCAAGAGTGCCTATCCCAACCAAGAAATTAATTTTGTCCTATTATTTAATAGTGACGTGGAGTATAAACCCATTGCTTGCTTTTACCTTGCTCAATCAGGCGAGTTTTACTGGATCCGATCAAAATTATGGTTCGCATATCCGCATCGTTAATAGTCATATCCCCTAGGAATTTCACCGTCACTGTTTCCCCTTTTCGTCCTAAATTGCGCGCTAATACCACAGGAGTTTGCGGCGATCGCCATTGTAATAAAATCTCTTTTGCCTTCTCCAATTGCCAAGTGCGCTCTTGAGACACAGGATTATAAAATGCGATCGCTAAATCGGCTCGGGCTGCTAACTCAATGCGCTGAGAAATCACCTGCCAAGATTTGAGAAGATCCGATAGGGAAATCGCACAAAAATCATGTCCTAAAGGTGCGCCAACCCTCGCCGCCGCCGCCTGCATTGCCGAAATCCCCGGACAGACTTGAATGGCGATATCCTCCCATGCCGGTTTTGCTTTTTTTTCTAATACCTCAAACACGGCTGCAGCCATGGCATAAATGCCAGGATCTCCGGAGGAAACTAAGACAACCGATCGTCCCTGAGCCGCTAAATCTAGGGCTATTTCCGCGCGATCGAGTTCCACCCGATTATCCGATTCATGGCGGACAATTTCTGGTTTTCTCAGGAATTCTACCAAATCCAAATAGGTTTTATAACCCACCCAATCCGTGGCTTTTTCCAATACTTCTCGAACTTCCGGCGACATCCAATTTAGCGCACCCGGTCCGGTTCCGACTATGGCTAATTTACCTTGACTTTCCTTGGAAAAATTCTCCGGGGAAAACCCAGATTTTTCCTTAATTGGCTGGCTTTTCTCACAGAGATAAACTAAACAGTTACTGCTAGGTTTAGCTAAGTTTAAGTTATTTTTATCGATAATCTCAATGCTCAGTTTTGCTGCTGATGAAATCGGTAAATTACTATTTTTTAACCAGTCCGCTTCACCAATTAATTTTACCTTTTCACCCGCCAATAAATCGGCAAGAAACTTCTTAGCATCATCGGGATTAACTAACTGATAACCCGGAGGTGGAGATAATAAAGTCGTTTTAAATCTAATATCACCAGTGGTGGTAATTGCGGGGGAAATTTGCCAAACCGAGGCAATTTGACGAGCGAGATCGTTCACCCCTTGTAAACCCCCCAACAAAGGCACTACGGCGCTGCCATCTTCTGCGATCGCTAATACCGGTGGTTCTTGCCATTTATTAGTTAATAAAGGTGCTAAAGTGCGAATCAAAATACCCGCCGCACAAATGCCAATAATTGGCGTTCCCGTCTGGAAAAATTCTCGCACCGTTTCGCCAAAATTACTATAGGTAAAATCAGCCGAATGGGTACGATCTATTAATCCATAAACCACTGCTTCCGGTAGGGCCATTTGCACTTGACGAGCAACGGGGATACTGGTTTCTCCTAAAATGAAAATAGCTGGAGGTTTCATTTGGCTTCCCCCGACTGCGCTGCGGTTAACTTTTGGATAAATTCTTGATGTTCTGCTGAGTTAATTCCAGCCTTTAAGCTGTCCAACACCCGTGACATATTGCCGTTGAGCATGGCTGAAACATCTAACCACAAACCCGGAAATACTAGAGAGCAAATCACTCCTTCTTGGTTGGGTAACAAAGAAATATAATCGCCATCTTGTAAACTAAACCAATCAATTTTTTGATCAAATACCTGCCAAACAAGGTATTCTTGAATGCCACCGCGCCGATAAGCACGTTTTTTATCCCCTAAATCTATGGCGGCACTACTAGCGGCAATTTCTACCACTAATTCCGGCGATCCTTCTAGGTATCCCTCTGTACTTAGGGTTGATTTTCCCCCGCTTTCTTGACTAATTAATAACACCCCATCTGGCTGTAATTCGTTGTCGATATCCAAGCGAACGGTTGGCTCAATACCCATTTGTACTTGAGGTGTAGCAGCTTGATAAACTCCCAACCAAGTGATTAAACGTCCGTGAGGTTCAGCATGAAATTTAAACCGTAATGGGGATGCCATATACACAACTCCTTCGATAAGTTCGGCTTTTTTTAATCCTGGCATAGCTTGATAACGGCGCTCGAATTCGGTACGAATTAAGCGATCCCCATTTTCTAACGGGGGTAAATGTTGAGTGGTTACAATCTGAGAAGTTAAGGATTTAACCGGGGAAGAAGTCATGGTGGCAGTCTTTGAGAACAAAACAGCATTGATTTTATTATAGATTGTTTCATCGGACTTCTTGAAGGATTTAATTTTTAACTGAAATTTTACCAGAAGTCCTGAGCTTTTAGCGATGGGATGAATGGCACCCAACAGATAGACAATTACTCAAAACTATAGCATTTATCTTAGGGGTGAGGTACAAAGTTTTCCGTTTGGGAAGTCGGTCGTCGATACCAAATTAGGTTACACTTCATCTTTAGGAGAAACACTGTTATAACCGATATAGCGCACCTAAATGAAATGTAAACGTCCTCTTCTAGAGCCTACCCATTCACGAATCAATTAGGCACACTATAACTGATAACTGATAATCGATAACTGATAATGTTGGTTCCCCTTACCCGTCAATCGATCGAGCAAATTGTCCCGATTATCGCCACCGGTCCCCAGTACGCTCACTATTGGGGTAAATGGTCTGATTTTCTGCGCCGTTTATTCATTTCTGTCATCGCTCTCACCGCAGCTTGGTTAATCGGTAATTTATTCGGCCCAGGTGGTTTAACGATTAAACTAATTTTCGACATTATCGCCGGTTTATATTGGCTCTGGGGTCCGGTTTATTGGGCCAGTGTTCGCAATAATACCTATCGTCGTCTTCCCTACGGGGGGTTTTGGCGCGGTCGCGTTTTCGATGCTTTTGTCACCGAGGAATTAATCGGGGAAGAAGAAAGGGTCAATAAACGCGGGGAATTAGAGATTATCGAAAATCGCCAACGCTGTATTAATCTAGAAATCGGTGATCAAACTGGCTTTTCGGCGATCGTTCGCGCTCCCCTCAAACGCATCCATAAATCGATCCGTCCCGGGATGGTGGCCGAAGCTTTGTTAATGTCTCAAGACCCCGATTTAGGGGATATCAATCAGCTTTCTGATGTCCATCTTCCCCAACTCGACCAGTGGATAGGGGAATATCCTGTGCTGCGACGGGATATTTTTCAGCAAGTTAGTTGCGAATTGGGAGGGGGAAAAGAACCCCGGCCAAAACCTTCTCGTTATTCTAATAATGTCATCCGAAGACGCAAAACCCGTTAATTTTTTTGCGATCGCTGAAAAGACACCGGTTTCTCGGCCATCAATGAATAATAATCAATTAAATGGTCTATTTACAGATTTTATGCCATTTAATCCTTATTTTTGCCGTTTTTGAACCATCAAAAATTAATTATGCAAGAGGTTCAATATAATGTTAATTGAGCTTAGAAGGAGATAAATCGATGACGGCATCCTATGAGCAAGACTTTGGACTTTGGGCCGAACAAATGGCCGATTTATTAGCCTCTGGTCGGTTTTCCGAGTTAGATATTGAGAATTTAGTCGAAGAGGTGCGGGATTTGTCGAAACGGGAGCGCGATCGCTTACTCGCTAGTCTCAGATTAATTTTGCATCATTTATTAAAGTGGGACTATCAACCTCAACGGCGATCGCACAGTTGGTTGGGAACTATTCAACAAGAAAGAGCTAATATTAGGCTTTATTTGGACGATAGCCCCAGTTTAAGGCGATATTTAACCGATGAAAGCCTATTTAAACTCTATGCTATTGCCTGTTCCGATGCCTTTAGAGAGACGGGATTAGAGTTTCCCCCCGTTTGTCCCTACGGTATTGAGGATATTTTAAATCGTTCTCTTCATTTGTCGGAATGATAGACGAAAAACGATTACAGTTGGTAAACTTAGATAGTATCCACACGATATCGCTAATCTGCTAATCTTGTAGGGTGCGTGTTTGCGGCTACTAATTCTGACAAAAAACCAAAATTAACAATCCGCGCCCCACGCACCAACTTTGTCATTAAATTGGTGCGTGGAGCCTTCTTGGGATAGTTTTCCCTGGGATTTAGATTTTTTCCTTGGGACAGACTATAATAATGCTTGTAGTTAACTATGTACAACTCTGATGAGCGTCAACATTGTCAACTTTAGCGAAGCACGAAAAAACTTTAAATCTGTAATAGATACAGTAGCCAATGACAAAAACTGTACCGTTATTGTCAGGAGAGATGCAGAAGATTTTGTCATCATGTCTAAAAGTTATTATGACAGTCTAATGGAAACGGTTTATCTCTTAAGATCTCCAGCTAATGCTCAACATTTAGAAGAAGCGATCGCAGAATATAAAGCAGGTAAAATACAAGAACATGATTTAATTGATGCGTAAGTTAGCTTGGGGTAGTAAAGCATGGAAAGATTATCTTTATTGGCAATCTCAGGATAAGAAAACCCTGAAAAGAATCAATCTGCTGATCCAAGATACTCTAGCCAATCCTTTTGAAGGAATCGGTAAACCTGAACCCTTGAGAGAGAATTTGTCAGGTTTTTGGTCTCGTCGCATTGACGAAGCTAATCGTCTTGTCTATGTTGTCGATGATGATTATCTAACAGTTATTTCCTGTCGTTATCATTACCAAGATTAGTGCGATCGCCTAATCTTGTAGGGTGCGTGTTTGCGGCTACTAATTCTGACAAAAAACCAAAATTAACAATCCGCACCCCACGCAGCAACTTCATCATCAAATTGGTATGTTACGCTTTCACTCTTCGCACCCTACGAGAATTGATAATTAAATTATTGATCCCAAATTGCTGTTGGTATTTCTTTGATCCCATCGCTCCCCCAATTAGGCGGATAAATTCCCTGAGCGATAAAGCGATGGATGCTCGAAAACTGCCAATGTTGCGGAGTCGCACATAATCCATGTTTTACGGGATTATAATGAATATAAGCACAATGCAAAGCAAAATCTCTTTCATCTCGAAGCAAATGTTCCCAATAGTGCCGCTGCCAAAGATTGCGCTCGCTTCGCTTTAGTCGTGACTGAGAAACTTCTCGGTTAATCCCTAATTTTTAGGCATAATGCTTGGTGACATACGTTTTAACCAATCGCAATCTCACAGAAAAATCCTTATCTTCTGGTGGCAAAGTTAACAAACAATGAAAATGCTCTGGCAACAAAATAAAAGCATCAATTAAAAAAGGATGTTTTTCTCTTACCTTTTGAAGAGCTTCTCTGAGAGCCTTCCAGCCAATTTCACTACAGAGCCAGGGTTGACGTTGATAAGTAACTTGGGTAATAAAATAAGTACCGCCAGAAACATTAGGTCTTCTATAATTAGGCATTATTTTGTCTTTAATATATCTTGTGGGTGGTGCGTTACGACGGATTGCTAATTCTAAGTAAGAGCAAAGATTGTCGCCGTCTAACGCACCCTACATTTTACTCCCCACTTCCCTATCCCTTTTAAACAGGATTTAGTATTAGCCTGTATTAACATTTCTGATTGCGTTGTTAAGTTTGGCTAATAACAGCTTATTTTTAGTTCTTTGTCAAGCCCCTATTATAATTTTTAATCTCTGATCCTTAGTCCGATTTAACATTGATATTAAAAATCTGTTTTTTTGTAGCGAAGATAACAGTTTTATTAACCATTATCTGCATCTATAGAGGGAAATCGAGGGAGGCTGATAATCCTTGAAAGCCTTGTCAATACTAGCATTATTCCCTCTCGAAATTTCACTAATTCCCCAAGTTTTCCTAACCTTGACCCCCTCTAGGACACAAAAAATTCAAAACTCACCATCTTAACTTGGTTTTTAGCGCAAGTCAACCCTTTATTTAAATTTTTGATTCTCTTGCCCGATAACGATATAAATTCTCGTAATGACCAACCGATTTTCCGTGATACGGTTGAACAGAACGCAACCAAGTTAGCTTTGCAAGCACAAAGGAATGTTAGCAAGTTCCTTTTTGCTTTGCATTGGGAACTTGCTAACGCACAATAAGAAAGTCTATGAATAAACAACTGATCAACAAACTACAAGCTGTAACTGCCCTTACCGTAGTGGGGACTACAGCCTCGATAATTTGTTCCCAGACAGCAGGACACAGCAACAGCCTGACGGATATTAGCGTAGGTCGTCAAACTGTTATCGAGTCAACTACTCAAACCGTTCTGTCCGCTTTTTCTAATAGTCGAACAGCTGATTCAGATATTAAACTATCACGTTCTGTTCAAGATAATGCTAACGAAATTCTAAAGACTTTGGAGTCCCTAGTGGACAAAGAAAATACCGTCCCTGCAAGCGTTACACCCCGGACCCAAGAGGCCATTCCTTCGACGATACAACCCCAATCACAACCCAATCAAGTCAAGCCGGCCCCGGCCAGCAATCCTGCCTCAGTGACACCGCCAGAGAAGCCGAAAACAAGCCAAGGGGTAAAAACCAGCAGTCGCCCCCGTAAAAAGGGAATGGCCTCTTGGTATGGTTCCGGTTTCCACGGTCGTCGCACCGCTAGTGGTGAGACTTTTAACTCTAGTGGTTTAACTGCCGCCCATCGCTATCTACCTTTCGGCACCAAGGTTAGGGTAACTAATCTGCGTAATGGGCGCTCGGTGGTGGTGCGAATTAACGATCGCGGTCCGTTTAGCGGTGGTCGCGTCATCGACCTCTCCAGAGGTGCGGCAGCGATTATCGGTGTCTTCCAGTCGGGAGTTGCCCCAGTGGTCTTGGAAGTTTTAGGCAGATAATCAGTAATCAGTTATCAGTTATCAGTTATCAGTAAACAGTAAGCAGTGAAAAGATAGCACTGTTAATGCTATTCAATACAAAAGATGTGATCGCTTTTGAGAGGAGACAAGCCAGGCAGTGAAAAGATAGCACTGTTAATGCTATTCAATACCCCTCACTCAATAATGCGTCTTGGAAAATTTAGTACAAATGATCGGAATTCCTCCTTATCCCTGACTAAAAACTCACATCTGATCACTGGTAACTGATCACTGGTAACTGGTCACTGGTAACTGTTAACTGGTAACTGATCACTGCTATAGTGATCCTATTGGGATTTGACTGGGTTTATGTTAGAAATTAGCGATTTATCGGTTAATTATGGCGGAATAAAGGCATTACAGCAGGTTAGTTTAAGGGTAGAAACGGGGGAAATTGTCACCCTGATTGGAGCGAACGGAGCAGGAAAAACGACGACTCTAAAGACGATATCTCGGCTTTTAACAGCAAAGACGGGGCGAATAATTTATCAGGGTCAAGACATTACCCATTTACCACCCCATGAAATCGTTAAGCGGGGAATTGCCCATAGTCCAGAAGGGAGAAGAATCTTAGCTCGTCAAACAGTCTGGACAAATTTGCAGTTAGGTGCTTATACGAGGAGCGATCGCCTAGGAGTAAAAAGCGATATGGAAGAGCAGTGGCAACTGTTTCCCCGACTATCGGAGCGCCGAGAGCAGTTAGCGGGAACCCTAAGCGGTGGGGAACAGCAGATGCTGGCGATCGCAAGAGCTTTAATGAGTCGTCCCAAGTTATTGTTGCTAGACGAACCCAGTTTAGGACTAGCGCCGCAGATAGTGCGAGAAATCTTCAGTATTATCCGTCAATTAAACGAATCGGGAGTAACTATCCTGTTAGTGGAACAAAACGCCAATTTAGCCCTAGAAACTGCCAATCGCGGCTATGTTTTAGAAGCTGGTCGCCTAACCATGGCGGGAGTTGCCAAGGATTTACTCAAGGATGAGCGAGTCAAACAAGCTTATTTGGGCTGATCAATCACAGTGCGGGGATCATTGAAGAAAATCTATAGTAAAACTTGGTAAAAAATATTAACAAAATTTTACAAAGTCGCCTAGAATGAACACATAACCAAATAGGTATTTTTTCTTACCGCCATGCTAACGGCTAACTTCCCCTGGCTCACCGCCATCATTTTGCTCCCCTTGCTTGCCTCCTTCCTTATCCCTGTAATCCCCGACAAGGAAGGAAAAACTGTTCGTTGGTTCGCTCTTGGAGTCGGACTAGCAGACTTTGTTTTAATGTGCTACGTCTTTTTACAAAAATATGATTTAAGCAACCCCAACCTACAATTAGTGGAAAAAATCGATTGGGTTCCCCAAATTGGTTTAAGTTGGGCGGTGTCGGTGGATGGTATCTCGGCACCGTTAGTTTTATTAGCAGGATTGGTGACAACCCTTTCTATCTTGGCCGCGTGGCAAGTGGACCGCAAACCCCGTTTATTCTACTTCCTGATGCTGTTGCTCTACGCCGCTCAGATTGGTGTTTTCGTCGCCCAAGACTTATTATTATTCTTCTTAATGTGGGAAATCGAGTTAATTCCCGTTTATCTACTCGTTTCCATCTGGGGTGGTCAAAAACGTCGTTATGCCGCCACTAAATTCTTACTCTACACCGCCGCCGCTTCTATCTTCATCCTCGTTGCCGGTCTAGCCATGGCCCTTTACGGTGGTGGTGCCATGACCTTTGATATGGCGGAATTAGGATTTAAAGATTATCCCCTCGCTTTAGAATTACTCCTTTACGCTGGTTTATTAATTGCTTTCGGAGTCAAACTCGCTATTTTCCCCCTGCATACTTGGCTCCCCGATGCTCACGGTGAAGCTTCTGCACCTGTATCGATGATTCTCGCTGGTGTTCTCCTCAAAATGGGTGGTTATGGTTTAATCCGCCTTAATATGGGGCTTCTACCCGATGCACATATCTACTTTGCTCCGATTCTAGCGATTCTTGGTGTCGTCAATATTATCTACGGTGCTTTCGCTTCCTTTGGTCAACAAAACATGAAACGCCGTCTCGCCTATTCCTCGGTTTCACACATGGGATTCGTCCTTTTAGGGATTGCTTCCTTTACCGATGTGGGAATTAGCGGTGCTATGTTACAAATGCTCTCCCACGGTTTAATTGCCGCCGTCTTGTTCTTCCTTGCTGGTGTCACCTACGACCGCACCCATACCTTAGCTTTAAACGAGATGGGTGGAATTGCTCAAGCGATGCCGAAAGTCTTCGCTCTCTTTACTGCCGGTGCCATGGCTTCCCTAGCGTTACCCGGAATGAGCGGTTTTGCCAGCGAAATTACTGTATTTATCGGTGTCACTAGCAGTGACGTTTATAGCCAAACCTTCCGGGTTGTGACTGTTTTCCTCGCTTCCGTTGGTTTAATCCTCACCCCGATTTATCTACTCTCCATGCTTCGTCAAGTTTTCTACGGAGATGGTTCTTCCTGCGATATTACTAACATTCTCCCCAACAAAAGCAACGAACAAGCAGTTTGTTTCGGTACTAGCTGTGCTCTCCCTCACGAATCAGAATATATTGACGCTAAACCCAGAGAAATCTTTATCGCTGTCTCTTTCCTCGCTTTGATTGTTTCTATCGGTTTCTATCCCCAACTGGCTACCCGTATCTACGATGTGAAAACGGTGGCAGTTAACTCGGAAGTGCGTCAAGCTTACACGGAAATCGCCGCCACTCGTCAAAATATCTACGCTGAAACTCAACCAGATGTAAGCGCCAAGGTTGCCAGTATCTTCCAATAAATTGACAAGTCTAAGGTTAATAGGTTATCAGGAGTAGAAATTCTGCTCCTGATTTTTTTGGCGAGGAAAAAGATTCGAGCAACAGAAAACGGGTTTCTCCGAGAAACCCGTTTTCTACTCAAAAGGCAAAAAGGGGAATAAATAATCAGTCTTTAATAACCAGATTTAGTATAATATCGTCTCTGGGATCAAAACGGAAGCTTAGAATAGAGAAAATATGTGGACTTTTATTGATTTATTTGCCGGTATAGGAGGATTTAGAATCGCTCTAGAGAATCTCGGTTGTCAATGCGTTTTTTCTTCGGAAATAGATGCCCATTCTCGACTGGTTTATCAAGCAAATTATGGTCATTTACCCGACAATGAAGATATCAGAAAATTAGAGGCGAAAACTGTCCCCGATCATGATATAATGTGCGGCGGTTTTCCCTGTCAAGCGTTTAGTATCGCCGGCAGAAAACACGGTTTTGAAGATGCGCGCGGAACCTTATTTTTTGAAGTTGCCCGGATCTTACACGAAAAGAAACCGAAAGCTTTTATCTTAGAAAATGTTCAGGGTTTAGTCCATCATGATCGAGGTAGAACTTTAAAAACTATTTTAGATATATTAGAAAAGGATTTGCATTATTTTGTCCCTAGTCCCCAGATTTTAAATGCCAGATATTTTGGGGTTCCCCAAAATCGTCCGCGAATTTTTATCGTCGGTTTTCGAGAAGATTTAAATATTTATCATTTTTCCTATCCCCAACCAACCCAGCAAGAAACTTGTCTCAAAGATATCCTAGAAGAAAAGGAAGTCAGCGTTAAATATTATCTCTCTAATCAGTATTTAGAAACTTTATTTAAACACAAAGCTAGACACCAAAATAAAGGTAATGGGTTCGGTTATGAGATTATTTCTCCCGATGGTATCGCTAATGCGATTGTGGTGGGAGGTATGGGAAAAGAAAGAAATTTAGTTATCGATAAAAGACTGACTAATTTTACTCCTGTTACTCGCATTAAGGGTGAGGTAAATAAATTATTTGTCCGCAGAATGACTCCCGGAGAATGGGCAAGATTACAGGGATTTCCCGATAGTTTTCAGATTGTTGTTAGTGATGTCCAAGCTTATAAACAGTTTGGCAATTCTGTGGCTATTCCCGTAGTAGAAGCGGTGGCAAAAGAGGTGATTAAAGCTTTAGATTTATCCAGAGATTCTCAAGAAAATATCATAGTTAAGGATTTACAGGGGAGACAATTAGATTTATTGTCAAGCTGAGGAACAATAACAATTGTTTCTAGGGTTTTGGGTATATTAAGTAGGTGGGTGGAATTAAATATAAGATGAACGTAGGTTGGGTTGAAGCATGAAACCCAACGCCCGATTATGTTACGAAGTGCGCTAACCCATCCTACAAATAATTGTGCCTCTGTTTAGGCTCGACTCTAACTGGATTAACAGTGGACTTGTTGCATAATTAATTTTCGAGAGTTCAAAAATGGAAAAATAGGCATGAGGTAAAAATAAAAGAGCAGCAGAGGTGATGGTTTCGCCGGTTGTGCTTGTGAAAGGTATCTTACTTATACTACACTTGTAACACCAATAGGTTTAGTATTTGGGAGAAGAAAATTATGCGGACAATTACACGCACCACCACCACCGAGATGGAAGTCACTAGCATTCGTCTGGAAAGAGTCCTCAAAGACAAGCTGAAAGAGATTTCCGGCAATCAAGGTTATCAAGCACTGATTCGCGATGTCTTATGGAATTTCGTTCAGCAGAAATCAGGAGATTATCGACCTCAGTTTTGTGCCGCCGATATAAGGGCAGTATTTAACGCTACAGCTAGAAAAAATGAGATTTGCGCTCTTACAGGCAATTTAATCCCCGCTAATGCAACAATGTTGTTAGGTTTGACTATCTATGGCGATTTAGTCCCGTTGAGTATGGATAGTTATACCAATTTAAAATAAGTTTGACTAGGGTGGGGCAGAATCCAGTATAGTTAGTCCTCACCCATAAAGATAAGGGAACAGGGAGAGGGGGAGATTTTTCAGTAAACAGTGAACCGAGAACTGATAACCGATAACTGATGACTGATAAGTAGGTAGGCGTTAAAAATTATCAGACCTCCCCTTATCAAGGGTAGGGTTGATTCATGAATCAACCCTACCTTATCAAGCAGGGCAGGGGGGATCGAACCTAAAATCCATTTTTAATTTAATTATAACCAGCTACTTAACCGATGACTGATGACTGAAGCGATTTTACGAGTGGTTTTAATCAATCCGCAAATTCCGCCAAATACGGGGAATATTGCCCGTACTTGCGCCGCGACGAAGACAGAATTGCATTTAGTCGGTCCTTTGGGTTTTGAAATTAGCGATCGCTATCTGAAGCGCGCCGGCTTAGATTATTGGCCCTATGTAAAACTTGTGTACCACTTGACAATTGATGACTTCTGTGCATATCAACAAAAGAGCGGCGGAAGGGCGATCGGGTTTAGCGTGCGCGGCAGCAGTAGTTATCTGGAATACAGCTATCAAAGCGGAGATTGGCTACTTTTTGGCAGTGAAACCGACGGTATTCCAGCAGATTTATTAAATAAGTGCGATGACACGGTTTATATTCCCATGGCAGAACCGGGGGTGAGAAGTTTAAATCTTTCCGTTAGTGTGGCGATCGGATTATTTGAGGCCAGACGACAATTGGGATTTATTCGTTAGCGGGACATTTGGCTATATAAACAGAGCAAATAAACTGAATTGAGCCAAAAATCAGAAAATTGCTTTTATTTAGCTCATTTTTGCCTAAAGATAACTTTTTTTTGCCCGTATCAGAAAAAATAGCGATCGCCGTCAATTTTGTCCGTAATAACAGCAAGAAATTATGTGGATTATCCTAGAGCAAATTAATTGTTGCTCCTTTCTAATCCCATAATTTATTGAAAATAAAAAGGCAAGATGAGACTCATGAATATCTTCGACCTTACTCCCCATTTTTTTCGCAATTTACAGCTTTTTAATCGGCAAAAATCCACCTCTGGCTTAACTCAAGTCGAGATGTTAGTTACCCTAATTTTATTAGGAATTCTCTTAACCATTGCCCTTTCTATTTATCATCGTTTAATGGCTTGGATTCGTTTAAATATCGCCACCTTTGAAATATCACAACATTGGAAAAATACCCGTTATCAAGCCACGGGAGAAGGTTCTCATCCCCTATCTTTGTGCATGGCAGCAAGTGAAACCCAACAGATTAAAGTTGCAAAAGTGCAAGGGGACGAATGTGAAAATGTCACCGATTGGACTCCCATCACTCGCGGTGTTAGTATCGACACTGATAATTCTAGCCTACGCCGAGTTAGTGGACCTGCTGGTAATCAGGGTACAATTTATCGCGCTAGTTGGGCCGATACAAGGGGGGGTTTAGGCGGTTCTTGGGGACAGTTAGGCAGAATTACTTTAGTTGCTGCCGGTACACCCGAAAAACGCTGTTTATTTTTATTCCGTGTTGATGGTAGTTGGGATATTCGTCAAGATAATGGATGTGTGCGTTAAAGCGGCAAAAGTTATCGTTATCTAAGGGAGGGCATCAGCCCAAAATCTAACATCAAGGGACACTTTACACCAAAATATCGCGAGAGCCACGCTCAAAAATCTAGAATCCTGACTGATAGCCTTTCTGGGGGGAAACTTAGACGGTTTTCAGTCCGTCTGGGATTACACTAGAAAATACCCATTTATTCGATCGAGCCGTTCATGATTATTTCCGTCACAGCACTGAAGGGAGGGGTGGGGAAAACCACCACATCGATTCATCTGGCCGCCTATTTTCAGGAAAAAGCGCCCACCTTATTGATTGATGCGGATAAAAATCGTTCGGCTCTCCATTGGTCCCGGGAAGATACCCTTCCTTTTATGGTAGCCTCCCAAGCTGGAGCAACGGGACTGGTGAAACAATATACTCATATTATCGTCGATACCCAGGCCCGGCCGGAGCCGGACGAGTTAAAAGATTTGGCCCAGGGCAGCGATTTATTAATTTTACCCACCACTCCCAATCATCTCGATATCGATGTCACCATTAAAGCGGCAGAATTGCTGTCCACGATGACCGATAATTATCGAGTTCTTTTAACCCAAGTGGATTCACGGACAAAAACAGGACGAGAAGCTCGGAAAGCTCTAGAAGAAGCCAAATTACCCCTATTTAAGCGAGAAATTCCCCGTTTAGTCGCTTTTGAACGAGCGGCCGAAAAAGGAGTCATCGTCAAAGATTATCCCGACCCCCGGTCAAATTTCGGTTGGCTTTGTTACCAAGCGGTCGGTAAAGAAATTTTTGCCCTCATGACATAAATTGTTAAAAAAGTTAATATTAATATTTGTGTCATTTTTCCCCGAAAAGATACTTAATCTGCATGGGGACTTTTTGTAATCTTCCGTTAAGTGTTCACTCCTAAATCGGTAAAGTCTGAGACAATCAAAAAAGTCTGACTGTAGGAGAAACCTCTATGAAATTGGCCTATTGGATGTACGCGGGTCCCGCTCATATTGGCACGTTAAGGATCGCCAGTTCCTTTAAAAATGTTCATGCTATCATGCACGCTCCTCTGGGAGACGATTATTTTAACGTCATGCGCTCGATGTTGGAAAGGGAGCGTAATTTTACCCCCGTCACTGCTAGTATTGTCGATCGTAATGTTTTAGCCCGGGGTTCCCAAGAAAAAGTCGTCGATAATATTGTTCGCAAAGATCGCGAAGAAAGTCCCGATTTAATCGTTTTAACCCCCACCTGTACCTCCAGCATTCTCCAAGAGGATTTACAAAACTTTGTCGAAAGAGCGCGACAGGATGCCGAGGGAGATGTGCTACTGGCCGATGTTAACCACTATCGCTATAATGAACTACAAGCGGCCGATAAAACCCTCTATCAAATTATCAAATATTATCTCGATAAGGCCCAAAGAAAAGGGGAAATTATCTCCCAGAAAACCCCTAAACCCTCGGTTAATATTATTGGTATTACCACCCTCGGTTTCCATAACCAACATGATCGCACAGAATTAAAGCGGTTAATGGCAGATTTGGACATTGAAGTTAACGAAATTATCCCCGAAGCTGCCTCCGTAGAAAACTTAAAAAATCTGCCCCGCGCTTGGTTTAATCTGGTTCCCTATCGAGAAGTGGGATTAATGACAGCCAAATATCTCGAAAGTGAATTCGCTATGCCTTACGTTGATATTACCCCCATGGGAGTGGTGGAAACAGCCCGCTGTATTCGCCAAATTCAAGAGGTAATTAATGGCCAAGGTGCGGCAGTAGATTACGAAGATTTTATCAATGAACAAACTCTGCATATCTCCCAAGCAGCTTGGTTTTCTCGTTCCATTGACTGTCAGAATTTAACCGGGAAAAAAGCGGTGGTTTTTGGTGATAATACCCACGCAGCCGCTATGACAAAAATTCTCGCCAGGGAGATGGGAATCCATGTGGTTTTAGCGGGTACTTATTGTAAGTATGATGCCGATTGGTTCCGGGAACAAGTGAGTGAATATTGCGATGAAGTGTTAATTAGCGATGATAATGGGGCGATCGGAGATGCTATTGCTCGCTTGGAACCAGCGGCGATATTTGGTACTCAAATGGAACGTCACGTCGGCAAACGTTTAGATATTCCCTGTGGAGTAATTGCCGCACCTATTCATATCCAAAATTTCCCCCTCGGTTATAAACCTTTCTTGGGTTACGAAGGCACTAATCAGATCGCCGATTTGGTCTATAATTCCTTTACTTTGGGTATGGAAGATCACCTATTAGAGATATTCGGTGGTCATGATACTAAAGAGGTAATTACTAAAGGTATTTCGGCAGATTCTGACCTAAATTGGAATAAGGAAGCTACGGCAGAATTACAGAAAATACCCGGTTTTGTGCGGGGGAAAGTCAAACGAAATACCGAAAAATTTGCCCGGGAGCGAGGTATTGGTGAAATAACTTTAGAGGTAATGTATGCCGCTAAAGAATCCGTAGGTGCTTAATTATTTCTTGGGGCTGAAAGTTAACAGCATTCAGCCCTATTTTTTTAGTTATTTACTTAATCCCTGAAGTATTCTTTCCTCTACTCCTTTCCCCTGAATTAACACTCCAAATCCTCCTAAACCGGTGGGATTGATTAATTGATGTAGGGCATCTCGACGCTGAAATATAGTTAATATATCGATTTTTCCTTGAGAAAGTTGATTTAATCTATCTCCCAATCCCAAAGCCATTAAAAATAATCCTTGCTGAGTAAAACCGAGATTTTTTAAGCCTAATTTCTCCCCTTGACGTTGTAAAGCAGTAAAATCCACATGAGTGGTAATATCTTGTTCTCCCACCCACAAATAAGGATGATCATGACGCTGATGTTGTCGATAACATTGTAGGGTTCCTTGACTTCTTTGGGGATGATAATATTTTTCGGCAGTGTAACCGTAATCTATGGTTAAAATATAACCTCGATCGAGTTTCCGATTAACCGTTTCTAACCAGTCTAAAGCTAATAAGTTTACCTCGGTTTGATAACCCTCCCGATAAAGTGGGGAGGGAATACTTATCCCCACTAAATCAAAATAGTCTTTGATGCTGTCAGTAGATAAATCTGCGATAATCTCCTGAAAAGGTTCCCCCAATCCCAGATAAATTTCTCGTAATTCTCCCGACTCGATCACAACTCGATGGACAGGAAAAGCATCGACTAACTCATTACTAAACACACAACCCACAAGGGAATTATCGGCTAAATCCTGCCAACTTTGCCAAGATACCGGGGAATATCCCGCTAAAGTTGCCTGTTGTCTTTCCCTGAGTTTCTGAGATTGTTCGATAATTATATAACTGAGATTTTGATAAAAATCAGCATAGCTATCACTCAAATAGTCAAGGATATCTTTCGCTAAAATTCCCGAACCTGCTCCCACTTCCACTAAAGTAAATCCTCGCGAATTGCCCAAAAATGCCGCCATCTCGACAAATTGCTCTGCCAACAATTCCCCAAAATCTGCCCCTAGAGACGAGGAAGTAAAAAAATCTCCTTTTGAGCCAATTTCCACTTTTCCAGAGGTGTAATAGCCATAATCGGGGTGATAGAGAGCTAAATCCATCCAGCGATCGAAGCTAATTCGACCCGCTGCTGATTGTTTAATTTCCTCTAGGATGATTGCTTCTAAATTCATTTTGATCGGGGAAGTGGGGAATTAGGAATTAGGAAAGCTGCATCTAACATTTGCAGAAATACCGACAATCAGCAATTATCAGTGACTCTTAAATTATTACAGACGTATCAGCAGCTGCGTGTAAGCATCCCACAGTTAACCTAATGCGCGGGGGGTTTGGGGGCGGCGCCACGCCCCCAACGGGGGGTTTGGGGGGTAGAACCCCCCAAAAGCTTGGATTGAGTGATCAAGTCGGAAGTAACGCCCGATTTTAGCCGAGAGTGTCCCCGTAAAAATCCCAACTTGGTAGATTTACAAAAATTAACTTAAAACTTACATCTGATCACTGATAACTGATAACTGATAACTGATAACTGATTTACTCTCCCGCATGATAGGAACTGCGGACTAGGGGGCCAGATCTAACCTGAGAAAACCCCATTTTTTGGGCAATTTCTCCCAACTCGCTAAATTCTGCGGGAGTCCAATATTTCTGTACGAGCAAATGTTCCAGAGAAGGACGCATATATTGACCAATAGTAACTCGATCGCAGTCGATCGCGCGTAAATCTGCCAAAGTCTCGATAATTTCCTCTTTTGTCTCACCGTGACCGACCATTAAGCCAGATTTCGTCGGAATTGAGCGATCGATTTCCTTAACATAACGCAAAACTGCCAAAGAGCGATCATATTTAGCCCCGCGTCTAACCGGCCTTTGCAAACGGCGCACCGTCTCGATATTGTGATTATAACAGGCAGGTTTTGCCCCTACCACCGTCGCCACCCGTTCCTGTTGACTTCCCTTACCTCCAGCAAAATCCGGGGTTAACACCTCAATTAAAGTGTGGGGATTGCGTTCGCGAATGGCTGTCATCGTCCGCACAAACCAACTGGCTCCGCCGTCTTCCATATCATCTCTGGCTACAGAAGTCAAGACAACGTAACTTAAATTTAACAATTGCACCGCTTCCGCCACTTTTTGCGGTTCCTCCACATCGAGAGGCATGGGTGCATGACCCTTATCCACTTGACAAAAAGCACAGGACCGGGTACAGGTGGGACCCATCAACAAAAAAGTCGCCGTACCTTGGGCATAACATTCGCCGCGATTGGGACAGCGACCCTCCTCGCAGATAGTATGAATGTTCCTTTGTTTGATAATGCGCTGAACCGTGGAAATTTCGCTAGATTTGCCGAGGGAACGCCGTAACCAAGCGGGTAAAGACGTAATTTCCTCGCGCCACTGTGGGGGTATATTGGACATGAGAAGTTAACTAATGTTGGGGATTTCAGTAATCAGTAATCAGTTATCAGTGGGGGGGTTGGGGAGAAGGGAGAGGAAGGAAAACTGTGTATCTCACCATAAAGATAACTGCTATAAGCTGAGAAAGCGATTAAAGATCATTGTTAATCAAAAAGGAAACTCGGGTAAATGGGACGACGGCAACGGGGAAAAATTTTCAATCTGGTCCTTCAAGGATTGGTGGGTTGCCTTTTGGTTAGTATGTTTGTTCTTAATTCCCTGCCCTCCCTAGCCCAAAATTTTCTGGTTCCATTTGTATCTCCCACGGGGACAAGGATTTTTGTAGCCGGGGATATAGAATATGCCTCTGTCCATCTAGATGGATTTGCCTTATTTCAGATTGCCTCCCAAGATTTTACCGCTTCTGAAGCCCGGGAACTCTCCCCAGTAGAAAGACGGGCTAGGCGCATTGAAAGAGGTTTAAATAATATTATCAATCGGGGTTTCGATCCGACAACCCTACAAGTAAGTACGGCGACTCTCAATAATTTAACCGTGATTGTGGCCAAGGATAACCAGAAGTTACCGCAACAGGTAATTCTGACAGTAACAGAAGTTGATGCCCTGATCGATTCTTCTTCGGTTGACGATTTAGCAGACCGATGGGTTAAAATCATCCAAACAGCTTTGCTCCAAGCTTGGCAAGAACGTCAGCCCGCCGCTCGCCGGCAACAGGTAATGACTGCCGCTATAATTATTTTGGGGCTAATTTTCTTAAGCTGGGTATCAATTTGGTGGCAGAAACGTTTAAGAAATCGCTTCAATCTCCTCAAAAAACAGGCTAAAAGTCAATCTGATCGGAATTTAGCCATAAATTCCCCCCCCAGAAAAGATCGCTCCCAAGAGCCGATTTTAGCCGCTCTAGAAGATTCCTCTAATTTCCGTCAACAGGCTGATATTCAGCGACAACTGACATTAAATATTCTCTGGAAAAGACTGGCTCTCATTGGACTGATACTGCTTTGGTTTGGCGGAATAGCGGCGATTTTGTATGTATTTCCTGAAACTAGGCTAGAAGGACGCGGGATAATCCGTATTCCTTTACAGATTTTTATCATCTGGTTGCTGCTGACATCAGTGAGCAATATGGTTAATCTCTACGTTAATTTTCGGCTACGGGAGTGGGTAGAGGAAGGAGCGGTGTTTTCCGAAAATTTGGAAAGGAGGATTCTGCGCGCTCCCACTTTATTAGAAGTTGGGCGAGAAATTATCACATTTATCGCCATTTTTCTGGGAATTTTGATTTTTTTGAGTTGGATGGGCCTTTCTTTCGCCTTTTTACTCACGGGAGCCGGTTTAGTGGGAGCATTGCTCACCTTTGCCTTTCAGGATCTTTTAAAAGATTGGATTAACGGTTTTCTGATTGTCTTTGAAGATCAGTACACTGTCGGTGATATGATCCAGTTTCAGGAGTTTATCGGTTTGGTGGAAAATATGAGTTTGCGAGCGACTCAATTGCGGGCTGCTGATGGACGTTTAATCACT
Organism: Microcystis novacekii Mn_MB_F_20050700_S1; assembly: GCA_007096045.1. Lineage (GTDB taxonomy): Bacteria > Cyanobacteriota > Cyanobacteriia > Cyanobacteriales > Microcystaceae > Microcystis > Microcystis novacekii. The sequence goes on from SFAU01000001.1 coordinate 20,248, forward strand.
ATTGCTCATAACCAAATTATTAGCGCACACAACCTCAGTAAAGATTGGGCGCGAGTCAATTTTACCATCGAAGTCGCCTATCAGACCGAGGCAGATGTGGCGATCGCTTTAATGGCAGCCATCGCTGAAAATATGGCTGTAGATCCACAATGGCAAGAAGATATCATCAATCCTGTCCAGGTTGCTGGTGTTAGTCGGGTTTCTCACACGGGAATGGAAATTATGCTCAGAATTGTCGTCAAAAGATTACGACAATGGGATATAGAAAGAGAGTATCGTCGTCGTCTAAAAATTGCTTTTGAGGAGAAGGGAATTCACATCGGTATCCCCCAACAAAGTTTCCTGATAGCACAAGATAAAGAACAATTCAAAGGACAGTTTTAAAGGGGAGCATTTTCTATCGGTGGAGTTATAGGCCGTTGAAAGCAGATTTTCCATCACTACCCTTGAATAATATCAAAGCTGCCTTGGTTTTGAATCCGATAAAACAGGAAATCTGCATCGAGGGTGAGAATTTGCCGATACCCAGTCTTTTCAGCTACTAAAACTAGGGTTGCATCTGCCAAGTCCATCGGTCGATCACAGTATTGTTCCATTAAAGCCAACAAGCGACTAAAATCACTTTCCTGAATATTTTGACACTCCCCGCTCTAAAGAGACGGGGATTCTTGGTTCACAGAGATTACTTGCTTAGACAGAATTGCTTCTGAAAAAGTAGAGGTATTCTCTCCCCAAGCGTTTATTGGGTCGAGCC
>SFAU01000010.1 GCA_007096045.1 Microcystis novacekii Mn_MB_F_20050700_S1
TTAGGATGGCGTTCTTTTCGAGATATGCTATCGGCAAAGTCTGATAAATATGGGCGTGATTTTCGGATAATTTCCCGATGGGAGCCAACGTCTCAGCGATGTTCCTGTTGTGGGAATATTGGCGGCAAGAATTCGCCAAAGAAAGAAGTAACCCAGTGCGTTCCGAGATGGGGAGTTGGGCAATCCGTTCTACCAGACTGGATAATTCCGAATCTAGAGTTCCGAACCGTCCTTCCAGAAGACTGGCTATCATCGAGTAACGTTCTTCTAAAGTGCCTTCTTGTCTCCCTTCTTGTTTTCCCTCTTCTTTCCAATCTTCTCGCCGCTTTAGATAAGCTGGTGATAAGTTCATAATTACCTCCTGTTCCTCTGTACTTAAATTATCCCTCAACTCTAAATTCTTGCGCCAGAGCGTTTAAATCCAACCTCAAGAATTAAAATGTTTTTGACATCGCTTGAGAACAAAAAAGAAAGGCTGGTGATAGTTTTTAAAATCCATAATTCCCAGCACGGTATTATCATCTACTTTCCGAAAAGAGTCATTAATCGGCAAATAATCATAAATCATCGTGGCACTGACTTTGTCCCGATATTCCATCATTCGCAGTCTAGCCTGACTTGTCTCTGTTTTCAGCAAGGAGTTGGTCAGCATCAGCAAAGGTTTCAGAGAATTATTTTTGAGTATCGGCAGCTTCAAAATCCAGTTCATGGCCGTGGGATTGGGTGCCAGCTTAAAAATTTTTCCCTGACCATCTAAAAATAACAGGGGGTGGACATTCTCAGTGTCAACAAATTCTTTACCATACCAATTAGATGCTTCTAATAAACCATCCATGGGGTGATTTGTCTGAAGTCCAGAACCTTGCCAAACACCGAGCATAAAGTCTAAACTCACGGGTTCGAGAGCGTCAAACAATTGTAAAGCTCTTTCGGTCGTTGTTTGACCAGCTTGAAGAATCGACTGCCAGCTTTCTAATTCTAATGTTTCCATTGTTTCGCTCTTATTGTGTCCTGACAATGATATTATAGCTGCCCAGCCAGAGGGTGGGGAATTGCCCCTCGGTTAAAATCACCAAACATCCCACATATCTTCACTCAATGGGTCATCGTATCACTCTAGGGTTTCCAGCCATTCACTCATTTCTTCCTTGATGGTTTCTTTAAGTTCTCGCAAATCATCTTTATCTATTAGTCCTTTTTCCAGTAAGAAAGTGTAGAACTTTTTCAGACTACCTGCGTTAGCCTTGAGGCTTGATTGACTGGCCCACAGTGCCTTTTTGATAAACCAATAACCCAAAAAGTCACCGACCATATCTACCCCGTCTTTAGCTTCTACTGCATCCTCATAGAGTAAATATTCGTTGATATAAAAATCTATATTTGAAATATGATTATTAATGGTTTTTTCCGACAAACCTGATGATTCTAGCCAACTCTCGAAATCCTTTAGTAATTCATGATTGACTTTTCTTATCCTTTGACAGTCAGCCTCATATTTCTGGGAATCATCCATCTCAAATTTCTCTCCTGCAAATCGCTGCTCGATGGTCAATAGGGTAATGAATCAGGTGTTTTTTTCCAAGCGTCTAAAGCCGCCATTTCCGCCTCAGGGTCAACCTCGGCCAACCGCCGGAATCGCCTTTCTCTTTTCTGCTAAATAGCTCCAACGATGTTAGACTGAATTTGCTCAATGATGGCGGCCACATCTTCTTCTGTATCTCGAGGTTGGGTTAATTCCACATCCGTTGAGGAGAGGCACAGTTGAGCCCAGTCTAGGTTTTCCAGTTCACACTGGTCAATTACCGAACTGGGGATGTTTTTCAGGGTGATGCTATCCCATTCAATGCCGATGAGATTGCTCTGCCGCTCAATTGTCACAATTCTTCCTTGCCAACCACCGATGTCAGTCCCCAAATCTGGGTCAAGTACACCCTGTTTGACGATGACCGAGTCGCCGACTTTGAAGGCAAACTCTGACTCGGAAAATTCTGGCGACAAGCTGGAGGCAACCGAGAGATGATACTCGCTTCCTAGCTCTTTTAACTCAAAATCCACAATCATCCGCTTGTTTTCCGAGAAATAACGGTTTTTCCTAGCGATTAGCTCCTGGATTAGCTCTTGAATCTCCGCCTTGAGCCTTTTATCTCCTTTAAGAAGGTCTTTATTAAAAACTCGGTCTATCATCTCTTGCCGCTTTGATTCGGGGGACAACGCCAGATTCCAAGCGATTATCCCTATGGTCAGCAGTGTTCGCATAGATCCCTTTGTTTCATTGGATTTGCGGTAAGGCTCAATAAAATCCTCCAGAACTTCCGACATTTTGACTTCCCCAGAAGGAGAGACGACAAAGTCCTTGAAAGCCGATGACTTTTCTCTTAATTTCTTCTCAAAGCTTTTCAAGGGTTTTTCGTATACTTGGGACATTTTCTGCAGCCTGAGCAGTTCACTAAATGCCTTCGATTTTTTAGCCATGATTGAGCGGGAAAATATGTGTTATTAATCCTGTTGGGTTGCTGAACAACATTGGAATAGGGAAATTGTAACTGCTGTCAGAGAGCGATTGCGCTCTCATTATTAAATCTTAAAGTTCTGGTCTGAGTCGTCAGCTGTTGACTACTATCCGATACTTTATTTGTTAACATAGACTAGCAATCCACTTTCAGAAATTCTCTGAAAACAGAGGATATCTCCTTCCCAAATCCCCCGCAGGGGAAAAATATGTCTCAAAAACCGATTTATCTAGATTGCCACGCCACGACACCCCTAGAGCCGCAGGTTCTAGCGGCGATGTTGCCCTATTTTACCGAACACTTTGGTAATGCCAGTAGTATTAATCATGTCTATGGTTGGACAGCCGAGGCCGCGGTTAAACAGGCAAGAGAAACAATCGCCGCTGCTATTAATAGTAGTCCCGAAGAAATTATTTTTACCAGTGGAGCAACGGAGGCTAATAACCTGGCTATCAAAGGGGTTGCCGAAGCTTATTTCGCCAAGGGACGACACCTAGTTACGGTGGTGACAGAACATCGCGCCGTTTTAGATCCCTGTCATTATCTGGAAAAATTGGGTTTTGAGGTGACAATTTTACCCGTCGGTGCTGATGGACTAATTGACTTGGAACTACTAGAAAAATCTTTGCGTCCTGACACGATTTTGCTGTCAATTATGGCTGCTAATAACGAGATTGGGGTGATTCAACCTTTAGCGGCAATTGGGGCGATTTGTCGCCAGTATCAGGTACTTTTTCATACGGACGCGGCCCAAGCAATCGGCAAAATTCCCCTAGATGTGGAGGAAATGAATATAGATTTGATGTCCTTAACTGCCCACAAAGTCCACGGACCAAAGGGAATCGGTGCGCTGTACGTCCGGCGCCGAAACCCCAGAGTCCGTCTCGCCGCTCAAATTCAAGGGGGAGGCCAGGAAAAAGGACTGCGATCGGGTACAATATTTACACCGCAAATTGTCGGTTTTGCCAAGGCAGTAGAATTGGGCATCAAAGCGATAGAAGAAGATACCAGCTACTTAAATCAGTTAAAAGCCCGTTTATGGGAGATTATCAGTCAATTAGACAGAATTTATCTCAATGGTCATCCTAGCCAAAGATTAGCCGGAAATTTGAATATTAGTATTGAAGGGGTGGACGGTGCGGCGTTATTGTTAGGATTACAGCCAATAGTGGCTCTTTCCTCCGGTTCTGCCTGTTCTTCTAGCCATACCGCCCCCTCTCACGTTTTAACTGCCTTGGGTCGCCCCGAATCTCTCGCTTATGCTTCCCTGCGCTTCGGGTTGAGTCGTTTTAATACTTTAGAAGAAATTGAACTGGTGGGGGAACAGGTGGTTTTAACGGTTAATTCCCTCCGCAAAGCCAAAAATTTTTGACGTTTCGGCTCCTATCCACAAGTTGCTTTCGGTCTAGGTTTAAAAAAATTCCGAAAAAGCTTTCTATGATTGCTTTTGACTGATTGCCGTCCCGGTTAATAACATTGATGCTTGGTTTTCACTCCAGTGAATCATCCAACTCGGTTGTAATCCCAGAACAATAATAAATAAAGCCAAGGCAATTTCGGGAAATCTTTCGGGCCAGGTACTGCGGGGAATGCGCGATAATTCGGGGGTTAAACGACCAAAGAAAACCCGATTAATCATCAGGAGAAAATATACTGCGGTTAAACCACTAGCGACCAAACATAAGAGCGTTTGTATCGGAAAAATCGGGAAACTGCCACGAAAAACTAAAAATTCGGCGATAAATCCCACCATTCCGGGGATGCCGGCGCTGGCCATAGCCGCTAAAATCATTAACATTCCCGTGATTGGTAAACCTCTTTCTGGATTTAATAAACCGCGTAAATAATCCACATCCCGGCTGCCGGTTTTTTTATACACTACTCCCACCAACAAAAATAACAAAGCGGAAATTAAACCGTGACTAATCATCTGCAAAATCGCCGCAGTGATGCTTAATCTGGTGGTGGCCGCCGCCGCTAGTAAAATATAGGCCATGTGGGAAATGGAAGAATAGGCCACTACTTTTTTCATATCCTTTTGGGCAATAGCGCAACTGGCCCCGTACAAGGCGCTGATAGCTGCTATCGTTGCTAACCAAGGGGCGAGAGTTACCCAAGCATCGAGAAATAAACCGACTCCAAAGCGCAGCAGTCCATAGGTTCCTAATTTGAGTAATATTCCCGCTAAAAGCACAGAAACGGGGGTAGATGCTTCGACGTGAGCATCCGGTAGCCAAGTATGAAAGGGAAAAATCGGGATTTTGATGGCTAATCCAATCAGAAGGGGGATGAGGAGCAGTAATTGGGTTTTAACGTCTAAATTATTCGATAAAAGGGGGTTATAGGCGAAATTATTAGCACCGGTTAGCCAAACTAAGCCAAGGAAAGAGATTAGCACTAAAAAGCCTGAAATTGCCGTGTATAATAAAAATTTCATGCCCGCATAACCGCGTCTTTGACCCCCCCAAATGGCAATAAGAAAGTAAAGCGGGACGATTTCTAATTCGTAAAATAGGAAAAATAGCAGTAAATCCTGTGCTAGAAAGGCCCCCGCTACTCCAGCATTGAGTAACAAGAGCAGAGAATAGTAAAATCTCGGCCGGTTAACCTCTGTACCACTAGCATAAAGAGCAATTATTGTCAAGATGCTGTTAAGAAAAAGTAACGAAAATGATAAGCCATCGACACCGAGGGCATAGTTGAAACCGAGGAAATTAATCCAAGGCAGATTAACCGTGAACTGCATTTGCGGGTTACTAGGGTCAAATTGCCAGCCAAGGAGAATATTAAGCAGTAAGAGAACGACAGCAAGAGCTAGAGCTAATCCTCGCACTTTTTTCGCCTCTAGAGGCGTGTAGGCAATCAGTATCGCCCCTATAATCGGTAGCCAAATAAAAGCGTTGAGCATTCTTTACTTTAATGGGGATGATAAACCTTCCCATTATTGCCTGAGCGGTCAATCTTTAGCAAGATAGCTATCAACTTTTAACATTTATTAATAAAATGAGCCAGAGATTACCATTACCAGAAATTCGTCGGGAAAAAAACAGCGATTTTGCTGCCATATACCGAGTAAATTCCTTGGCTTTTGGCCGGGAAAATGACGCTAATTTAGGAAAACCTCATAAATCACCATTAAGATAACTACTATTAAATATCTTCCAGGGTTTGACTCGGTGTCAAAAAAAGTTTCAGCTAATTTAATTAAATTGGTTCGATTAATCTTGCCTTGGGGACTTTTTGGTATCTCTGGTAATTTTATCCAATGTTTCGGCAGTTTATAATTGACTAATTTATCCTTAATCTGGGATTGAATAATTGTCTGGCATATCTGAGAGTTAACGGGTACATAAAAAGCGACAATTACCTGTCCCCATCGAGAATCTGGCAATCCTAAAACCACCACATCTTTAACTAAATTAGTTTGTCTAATGGCAGTTTCTACCTCAAAAGGATAAACATTTTCTCCTCCAGTAATTATTTTTTGACTATCGCGACCAATGATATATAAATAACTACTTTCATCGAAGTAACCTAAGTCATCAGTCTCGAAGTAGCTTACTTGATTAAGATGGGGATAATAGCCTAAAAATAAAGATTCCGCTTCAATAATAATTTTCTGTTTATCGGGATTAATTTTTATCTGAGCATGGGGTAATAGCTGTCCATTACTATTATTGCCTCGTCGAAAATCTTCTGGTTTAAGGGTGACAATTTGTGAGGCAGTTTCCGTCATTCCATAGGTGGGAGATAGGGAAATATTATATTCTCTAGCTTTTTCTAGTAAAGATGGCCATGCAGGGGAACCTCCTAGTAAAACTGTTTTAAAATTGGCTAACCAGCGAGGATCATTTTCGAGAAAAAATTGTAATTGAGTGGGTACTAAGGAGATAAAATAATCTTGAAGATTGAGATTATTTATGCGCTTTTGTTTGATTTTATGGTAAGGAATAACAGCAAAATTTCCCCCAGTTAAAAAACTTCTCAGAAACTGCATTAAACCACTAACATGATATAAAGGTAATAGGCAAAAAGAGTTAACCTGCTTGACTTGAAAATATTCAGAGAAACCTTTGACAGAAGCAGTTAAAGTTAACCAGTTGTGGATAGCAAAGCGAATTTTTCCCGAGGTTCCTCCCGTGGGTATCATCAGAGAATTAGTCACAGGATTGACAGGAGGAGAATTATAGTTAAAAACCTCGATATTTTCACCAAAAATATAATCGGGTTGCACCAGAGAGAAAACCTGTTGCCATTCGTTAGTTTTCCAGTCGGGATTAGCTAGAAATAGGCAACTTTTGACCCTGACAGCAGCCAAGAATATCGCTAAAAATTTAATGGGATTGCCTTCAGCAAGCAGTATAGTTAATCGAGGATTATTTGTGGCGATAAATTGCTGAGAATAGGACTGATATAATTGATAAAATTTCTGGCTATTGTATCCATATAACCAATCTTTTTGACTGAGATACGCCAATTCAAAAATGAAGTGCATCAATGTCTGATGATAATTCATAGAATACCTCAAAAGGGGTTCGATAGTCAAGACATTTTCGAGGACGATGATTAATTAATTCTACAGCTTTTTGA
>SFAU01000100.1 GCA_007096045.1 Microcystis novacekii Mn_MB_F_20050700_S1
CAGATTTTGCCATCAATAGTGATAAAATTGACTTATTAACTCAAGGTGGAACTGCCATGAATGCGCCTAGCAATTTCAGTCGTGCTGCTGATAGCACTGTCACCACTTTAGACAATTTAGTCAATCAAGTATTTACTGATGCCAATGGAGCGATTACAGGTAATCAAGGATTAGGGGTTAATAGTGCCGCCTTGGTGCAAGTAACAACCGGTGCAATAGCTGGAACTTACCTCGTTATTAATGATAGCACGGCTGGCTTCCAATCCAGCAATGATTTATTAATAAATATCACTGGATTTACTGGTACTTTACCAGCTTTAGGGAGCATTCCAGTGGGTAATTTCTTTGTTTAATTAAGTAGGCGTAGGGTGCGTTAGGTGGCTAACAATTCCGTCAAAAAACCAAAATTAACAAGCCGCCGTAACGCACCAACTCTATTATTAAATCGGTGCGTTACGCTATCGCGCTTCACCCCCTAGGAGTAAGCAGACAACTCAAATGAACCCAACAACCGCCAATTATGATGAACCCTGGAAAGAAGCATTAAGTCACCTAGAAAACGGGTTTCTTCAAGAAACTATTTAGAAACCCGTTTTCTTTGAGAAAACGGGTTTCTGGACTTTAAGAAAAATAAGTTAGATTTAAAGTTTGAAGGATTAAAGCTTGGTAAGTTTATTGACAAAGAGAAGCTGTCAATAAATATTGACGAATTAATTATAAGTATCAAAAAAATTCTCAGAAACTGTCCTTAGATGAACAGCAAATTAAACAGGATTTATCGGTCGCACTCTGTAAGGTTTTAGGTACATAGAATGCTAATGATGTTAAAAAAGAAGACTTGGAAAGAGACTTAAGATTAGCCTATGAGTTATCTTATTTTTATCAAACACAAATATATCAACTAATGATTAATTGGCAATCTAATCATCATCCTTATAAAATATTCTGATTGGGTTTATTGCCTGAAGTTGGAGATGATATATTCAACAAGTCGGCTCGGCTCGACTTTGTGTTATAATCAAAGCTGGGCTTTAAAGACGATATTCTCAGCAAATTATGCCTATTGTTCTTACTGGCACTCTAATTTCACTGAAAGATTAATTTAACCTTGATCTGTCGGGATTGATTTCTTAACCTTTTAATAAATTGATTTTTTCCCCAGTCAGGCTAGAATCAGTAGGACTAGCATCCAAGATAATCGGGGTAACTTTGGTTAATCTGGGGCAATATAGCCTAAAAAACGCCCAAAATAGTCAAATTTAGGCTGAAGTGGCTTGTTTCTAACTGTTTAATCTATTATTTGGATATTAGACTCTATGACTAAAGCTTCTACCGTAACTTCTGCAATCGATCTTAAAGATTCGCAATATTACTTTAACCGAGAATTAAGCTGGTTAGAATTTAATCGTCGCGTGCTTTATGAGGCACTTGATCCTCGGACTCCTCTACTGGAAAGATTAAAATTTACCGCCATTTTTTGTGCCAATCTCGACGAATTTTTTATGGTACGGGTGGCAGTTCTTAAACAACAGGTAGAGGCAAATGTAGCCGTTTTAAGTGCCGATGGCCGGACTGCCTCGGAACAGCTAACCGAGATCAGTAAACGTCTCCGTCCCCTTGTACAACAGCAGGATCGTCTTTTTGAACACACCCTAAAAAATCTCTTAGTAGAACAGGGAATTCATCTGATTAACTATGTAGATTTACATCAAGAACAGCGCAATTATCTCCATGATTACTTTGAACAAAATATTTTCCCCGTTTTAACTCCCCTAGCGGTGGATCCTAGTCATCCTTTTCCCTATATTTCTAATCTTAGTCTCAATTTAGCCGTGGTCGTTCGCGATCCCGACACCGATAAAGAACTGTTTGCCAGGGTGAAAGTACCGCAGGTTTTCCCCCGTTTTCTAGCATTATCCAAGGAATTACGCCACCAAGATGGAAAAGCTTCGATTTGGACGGGAGTACCCCTTGAACAGGTGGTAATGCACAATTTAGAGGCACTTTTCCCCGGCATGATCATCCAAGAATGTTATCCTTTTCGGGTGACGCGCAACGCTGACATCTCCGTTGAAGAAGATGAGGCCGATGATTTATTATTAGCGATCGAGGAAGAAGTACGCAAGCGCCGCATCGGTAAATCGGCAGTACGTCTGGAAATCCACAGTTCTACTCCTAGCAATATTAAAGACCGGATCATGCGCGATCTGGGACTTGAGGAGATCGATGTTTACGATGTGGATGGACTGCTAGGACACAAGGATTTATTTTATTTTCTGTCTTTACCCTGTCCCGAACTGAAGGATCCCCCTTGGAATGCCGTCACCCCACCGGTTTTACAGGGATTGCGGGAAATAGTTGACGGCAACGAAGACGGGATACTAGAACAGGATGGCGAAGATATTTTTACTTTAATTCGCAATAACGATATTCTCGTTCATCACCCCTACCATTCCTTTAGTGCCTCAGTACAACAGTTTATCGCCCAGGCGGCCTATGATGCCCATGTTTTAGCGATTAAAATGACTTTGTATCGTACTTCTGGAGATTCTCCGATTGTCAATTCCCTGATTGCAGCGGCGGAAAATGGTAAACAGGTAGCGGCGTTAGTGGAACTAAAAGCTCGCTTTGATGAGGAAAATAACATTAGTTGGGCGAAAAAGCTCGAACAAGCCGGAGTTCACGTTGTTTATGGCTTAGTTGGTCTGAAAACCCATACGAAAGTGGTTCTCGTGGTCAGAAAAGAAGGAGATAAAATCCGTCGTTATTTCCATATTGGCACGGGTAATTATAACCCAAAAACGGCTAAATTATACACTGATTTAGGCCTACTTAGCTGTCGCGAGGATTTGGGGGCAGATATCACCGATTTATTTAACTTTCTGACCGGATACTCCCGTCAGCAATCCTATCGCAAACTTTTAATTGCTCCGGTGAGTTTGCGAAAACGGATGTTAGCAATGATCGATCGCGAGGCCAAAAACTGTAAAAATGGCGGTACGGGTCGCATTGTCGCAAAAATGAACTCTCTTGTCGATCAACCGATTATAGAAGCTTTATACGCTGCTTCTCGTGCCGGTGTGCAGATTGACTTGATTATTCGCGGCATCTGTTGTTTACGGCCCGGATTGCCAGAAGTGAGCGAAAATATCCGAGTAATTAGCATTATCGGCCGCTTTTTGGAACATTCCCGCATTTTTTACTTCTACAATGGTGGTCAAGAGGAGGTGTATATTGGTAGCGCCGATTGGATGACCCGTAACCTGACTCGTCGCGTGGAAGCAGTGACACCCATCGCTGAACCAGCGATCGCCAAGGAACTGGAAGAAATTCTCGGCATCATGTTGTCAGATAACCGGCAAGCATGGGAATTACAATCCGATGGCAGCTATATTCAGCGTCGTCCTGCCAATGAGGGACAGGAAAGCAGTACCCATGTAATTTTAATGGAAAAAGCCCTTAAATCTGCGGGTATTAGTCCATAGGAACAGTTATCAGTTATCAGTTATCAGTTATCAGTGATCACTGATCACTGATCAGATTTGAGTTTTAAGTGTGCAGTATTAAATAGAAGTTTCCTACTGTCTTTTCACTGTTTACTGATCACTGGAAAAAGCTGCCTAACTGGTTGAGAGGTTTGATCTGTATTTTCTCAACCAGTCAAGTCAGGGAAGAATCCTAATAATAATTACCGACTTTGCGATGGTGAACAGCAGTTAAACTATCAGGTCACATTCCATGCGACTAACTACCTCACATTCTAAATATGGGTAAGTTATCAGTGATCAGATTTGAGTTTTAAGTGTGCAGTATTAAATAGAAGTTTCCTACTGTCTTTTCACTGTTTACTGATCAAAAGCTGCCTAACTGGTTGAGAGGTTTGATCTGTATTTTCTCAACCAGTCAAGTCAGGGAAGAATCCTAATAATAATTACCGACTTTGCGATGGTGAACAGCAGTTAAACTATCAGGTATGCGACTAACTACCTCACATTCTAAATAAGCGAGGGCATCAGCTAAAATTGGGGAACCATTATTAGCGATGCGAGTATTGACTCCAGCAAAACGATCTTCCCCGGGTCCGAAACGTTTTAAAAAGTGTTTCATCAGGGTTTGATAATTGCCTTCTTCCAGAATATTTAAAATGAATTGATCCCCCACTTGCAGTAAAGACTCGATCGCCCGATCTTTGGCCACAGCAACGGTAAAACCGGGAGGATCAAAACTTGCTTGAGTCACCCAAGAAGCGACCATTGCTCCGCTTATGTCTCCTTTCTTGGTGGTAATAATATATAAACCACCGCTAATCCGTCCGATGGCTTTATCAAGGTCAGTATCGAGGGATTTTCTTTGTTTAACTTTTACCTCTTGGGTTAATAGTTGTCCCAGATCTGTACCCGCTTCTTCACAGCGTTGATAGAGACTCTCGTTAGGAGTTTCTGCGCTACGAATGGGATCGAAAGCTTTGGTTAAGCCAACTTCACGAAACTTATTAAATAGGGGTAAAATCGGTTCATCATCACCCCCTTGACATTCAAACATTCCGATGTATTGTTTGGGGTTAACCGAGGCGAGAATTGTGCCTAGATTCCCCGTAATTTCTTGGGCATTAATACCAGAAACGGGGGGAGTACCGATGACGATTCCCACCGCAGAAGAAGCTAATTCTTTTACCTCTTGTGGATCGGCGGATTTCAGGTCTAAAGTTTCTACCGCTACACCAGTTTTAGTAATACCTTTGGCAATAGATTGACAGAGGCGATCGCTATAACCATAATCGGAAATATAGAAAACAGCGACGGTTTTTTCTCCCTTAGTTTGTGCCTGACTCCAATCACGATAACGGGTCAATAATTCGGTGATATTATGTTTTAATAACGGTCCATGACCATTAGCCACGAGATTAATATTACCTAGAGGTTCCATCCGTTTCATCGCCGCTAGTACGGAACGAGCATTCGGAGCCATTAAACATTCATAATAGAAACGATAATCCGGTTCAATAGCACTTAATTGCTCATCGTAAAGATCATCGGAACAGTAGTGCATTCCAAAAGCATCACAGGTAAATAAAATTCCCGAACCGTGATCGTAGGTAAAAATAGTATCGGGCCAGTGTAAATTAGGAGCGTTAACAAATTCGAGAATGTGACCATTGCCTAGGTCTAACTGATCGCCATTTTTGACCAGTTGACGTTGAAAGGGATGATGAACTAAATTCTCTAAAAACTGAATTGCTACTTTCGCCCCAACGACGGTAATATTGGGAGCAAGTTGCAATATATCTCTGACTAACCCACTGTGATCGGGTTCGGTATGACTGATAATTAAATAATCGATTTCTTGGGGGTTAATTAATCCGTTGAGACTATCCAAATATAGTTGACGGAATTTTTCGTGAGAGGTATCCACAAGGGCGATTTTTTCCTCACGAATCAGATAGGAGTTATAAGTCGTACCGTTTTGTAATCCGAATTCAATATCGAAGCGATCGCGATCCCAATCGAGGGAACGAATAGCGGTGGTGTCTGCGGTGAGATTGGCCACCTGCACGGTGAGACGTTTTGTTTTGACTGGTGTAGCAACCATCGAACCCCTCCTTATTGTTAAGTTTTTTATACTTTGTCTCTATTGTGCCACGAGGAAATTAAGTATGGAGATTTATTTTCCCATAATTATTTATAACAGTTATCTTAATGGTGAGATAGGAGTCGATCGTCGATATCAAATTAGGTTATACTTCATCTTTATGAGAAAAGCTCTCTAGGTATCTGTGTGGAGAAATGGGTGTTATACACTCCAGTCAAATTAAATTTGACAACTAGAGAGCGCTTTTCGGCGGGAACACAGAAACAGGTAGAATCGATCAATGCAGTTGTTTTCTTTCGAGGTGTCATCATTACTAAGAAAACTACCCGTTCCTTGGCCGGTATTGCCGGAATTGTCGCCGTTGCCACCTTAATCAGTAAGGTTT
>SFAU01000101.1 GCA_007096045.1 Microcystis novacekii Mn_MB_F_20050700_S1
GAAGCATAACATATTTAGCGTTGATGCGCCCTTGCGCGTTTTATACTGGTCGGCAGGATGCCCCCGTTACACCCTACGGGTTAGCGGGGGAGGAATGCCGACATTTAAGGTGAAATTAGCAGCAAGGGTGGCGGTGAAATTCCTGGCTGGAAGGGAAGTGATTAATGTCTTACTACTGTCTTGACACTCCCGCCCGTCCTTGGACAAATTTGGCGGATATCGCCATGAATTGTCAACTTTCTTAATACACCCCTGTACATTAGACATCTCCAAAAATTATAACCCAGTCACAGCTTGCTTTGGGGTTGTGTACTACCAGAATGGTTCGATGGCTGGAATGTGTATCTATCGTTGCTAATTCAATTCCACTGAAAAAATATGAGGCAATTAAAATAATTTTTATTCGGGTAGATTTCTTAACTAGAAAGACTTTTGGTCTTGAGATAATATTAGGTAGAGGTCTATTATTTCCTCGGATAAAGATTAGTGGTATCCTGCTTCTGATTAGGGATGTTGGGGGAGTTTTTTTGCTGGAAAATAATGTTCGCCGCCAGACTGGCAAAGACCCTCTAAATGGAACCTGTGGCCGAAAAAATTAGAAAAACAGCCCTAGAATTGCTCGCGAGTGCTATAAAGGTAGATAGTCATCTCGATCGCCTAATCGTCCTAACTATGCCACGCACTCAACGTAACGATAATTTTATTGATAAATCTTTTACCGTCATGGCGGATATCATTTTAAAGATACTCCCCGCCAATAAAAAAGCCAAGGAAGCCTTTGTTTATTATCGCGATGGGATGTCTGCCCAAGCTGACGGTGAATACGCCGAAGCCCTCGATAATTACTATGAAGCTTTAACATTAGAAGAGGATCCTAACGATCGCAGTTATATCCTCTACAATATCGGTATTATCCACGCTAGTAACGGCGAGCATGAAAAGGCTCTGGAATACTACGAAGAAGCTATCCAACTTAATCCCAGGATGCCCTCCGCTTTGAATAATATCGCCGTTATTTACCATTTTCAAGGGGAAAAAGCCAGAGAAGACGGTCAACAGGCCGAAGCAGAAGCACTCTACGATAAAGCGGCAGAATACTGGAAACAAGCCATCCGATTAGCCCCCAATAACTACATTGAAGCCCAAAACTGGCTAAAAATCACCGGGCGATCGGAAATTGATGTTTTCTTCTAAATTGAGGAGTCAGGAGTTAGGAGACAGGAGTTAGGAGACAGGAGATTATTTTTTTTTATTCTCCCCATCTCCCCCCGCAACGGCTCGACTGAGCATCGCCGAACGTCGCGCACGAAGTGGTTTCCCCCCGCAACGCGCACGAAGTGGTCTCCCCATCTCCCTGCTCCGGCGCTCCGGTGCTCCCCCACACCCCACACCCCACACCCCATTTCTCCCATGATCGATCGAGCAACAGTTGAAAAAATCGCCCATTTAGCCCGTTTAGAGATTAATAGTAGCGAAGAAGAACAATTTGCGGGGCAATTAAGCGGAATCCTTGATTATTTCGAGCAGTTAAGCGAATTAGATACGGAAAAGGTGCCACCCACCACGCGAGCGATCGAAATTCAAAATATTACTCGCACCGATAGTAATAGACTTTATCCCGATCACGAGGTCTTAGTGCAAGAATCGCCGGCCCCCGAAGGGGATTATTTCCGCGTTCCCCGCATTCTCAACACCGACGAAGAGTAATCTACTCCCGTTAAGCTGACGCTTTAACGGGAGTTTTCTGTAACCCTGAATCTATCGGACAAGCCAATAAATTCGGATTTCCGGACTGGATTACACTCAGCCCCAAAAGTCTAATCATCTGGCTACCGTTTGCGTCTGCGTCACCAATCCAACCACAAGCCTTATTACTACACTTAAACGATTTACCGCTTCTAATTCCGATATGTAGGCAACAATGACAGGTTTGGGAAGTATATCGTGGATTAACCGCGATAAACTCAACCCCTTCTTTAATGCCTTTGTATTCGAGAAATTTTGAATGTGGACATACCAACCGCCGTCACGATGTAAACAGACTTGAGCGGATGTCGGATTTTGCCGGGTAAGTTTCCCCCGATGGTAGTTACTGGCTCTCAGGGGAAGGGTTAGCCGTTTTCCCGTGGTACTAACGGTAATCGCCCAATCTTTCTCGACAAAACGGAAGGTTCGAGCGTCACAGTCAAAACTTGTTGGAGCAAAGTTCTTGACCTTCTTGCCCTTCTGTCGTGAGATCAGGCTTCGACAAGGGCTGCACCTATACCCCTAACCCAAATTTTTTCGGGAACTTCCCAACATTCCATCAATCTTAAAACCCATATTCCGCAGGGAAAAAAGGGAAAATCCAGAGGAGTTTCAGGCTTTTTTCCTAGCCCTCTCGGTTTTCTTTTGGTATAAACTGGGTGATGTGTGCAAAGGAGTGAGCGAGTGGTGTTTAGCATCGAACCAAAAATTATCAATCCGCCCAAAAACCGTCATGATTATCAATTGTCGGAAGTAATTCGCTATCGTGCTTGGGTAGAGATTGATCGCTATGCTCTACAACAAAACGTGCGAAAAGTCAAGGCTTTATTAGCCCCAAAAACGGAATTAATGGCGGTAATTAAAGCCGATGCTTACGGACACGGCGCAGTTAAGGTAGCTAACAGCGTTTTAGAAGCCGGAGCGCAATCTTTAGCCATCGCGACTATCGGGGAAGGTATCGAACTACGGGAAGCGGGAATTGTTGCCCCAATTATGATTTTAGGGGCAGTCAATACCCCGGAAGAAGTGGCAGCCTTAGCCCATTGGCAATTGCAACCCACCCTGGTACAAATCGAACAGGTGCGGATTTTTGCCGCCGTTATGAGACGCTTAGAGCAGCGGCTGCTGGTTCATATCAAACTAGATACGGGGATGTCTCGCTTAGGTACACAATGGCAAAACGGCACCAAATTCGTCGAACAGGTTTTAGAGGCTCCTAACCTGAAAATTGCCAGTATATACTCCCATTTTGCCACGGCTGACGATCCCAATCCTGAGATCATGCAGTTACAACGGCAAAGATTCCAACAAGCGATCGCCGAGTTAAGAGCAAAAGGTTATCATCCCCCCTGTCTGCATTTAGCCAACTCTGCCGCTACCCTAAGCGATCGATCTCTGCACTACGATCGAGTTAGAGTCGGATTAGCTCTCTACGGTCTTTATCCCGCCGATCATCTCACCGATAAAGTCCCTTTGCAACCGGTGCTGCAAGTAAAAGCACGCATTGCCCAAGTCAAAACCATTGCCGCCGGCTCGGGAGTGAGTTATGGTCATCAGTACATAGCGGCAAAGGACACCCGTATTGCTGTGGTCGGTATCGGTTACGCCGATGGAATTCCCCGTAATCTCTCCAATCGTTTAAAAGTATCCCTGAGAGGACGTTTAGTACCCCAAATCGGCGCGATAACCATGGATCAGTTAATGATTGACGTGAGCGAGATTCCAGAGGTAAAAACAGGGGAAATCGTCACACTTATCGGTAAAGACGGCCCACAGTGCATCACCGCCGACGATTGGGCGCGGGATTTAGGTACGATATCCTGGGAGATTCTCTGCGGGTTTAAGCATCGTTTGCCGCGAGTTATTATTAGCAATGGCTAATTATGGCGGTGATCTTAAAAAATGTCAATTGGCGGCAATTCTTACTGTTGACTGGTGAGATGTGTAATTAATTTTGCTTAGGTGCTTACCGCTGCCAAGTGCGTCCCATTTTTGTAAATCTACTAAGTTGGGTATTTTTAAAGGGAAACTCTCCGCTAAAATTGGGTGTTACTTCCGATTTTATCGCTCAATCCAAGCTTTTGGGGGTTCTACCCCCCAAACCCCTAGGGTTGATTCATAGTAGGGTTGATTGATAGTAGGGTTGATTCATGAATCAACCCTACCCAAACCCCCCGTTGGGGTCGTGGCGCGGCCCCCAAACCCCGGAGCGCATTAGTTTTTCGGTGGGATGCTTACAGGCAGCTGCTGATACATTTGTAATAATCTAACAGTCACTGATAATTGCTGATTGTCGATGTTTCTACAAATGATGAGATGCAGCCCCGTTGCTGATTGCGATCGCTAATTGCTAGGCTAGATTAGGGGATGAATTCTCTGGTGCTTTAGGTTAAAATAGACAGGGTTAATCGACGGCAAATAATTAGTTTTACCCTAGAGGCAGCGATGACTATAAGCAAAGATATACCCTTACCCCCCGGCAGTTTCGGATTACCCCTATTAGGAGAAACAATCGCTTTTTTGACCGATGGGGATTTTGCCAGTAAACGTCATAATAAATATGGTCAACTTTTCCGTACTCATATTTTTGGCAGTCCCACGATTATTTTATCCGGTGCCGAAGCTAACCGGTTTCTCCTCAGCAACGAGAATAAATACTTTGCGGCAACTTGGCCTAAAAGTACCAAAACTCTCCTGGGAAGCGCATCTTTAGCGGTGCATACAGGAGATGTCCACACTTCCCGTCGTCGTTTAATCTATCAAGCTTTTCAACCCCGGTCCCTAGCAAGTTATATCCCTACGGTAGAAACAATTACCGCTCACTATTTAGAGCGTTGGCAAACCGCAAAAACCCTGTCATGGTATCCTGAATTAAGAAACTATACTCTCGATATCGCCTGTAAATTATTTGTCGGTCTTGACGATGGTTCTGCTACCAAATTAGGAGAAGCTTTTGATACTTTTTCTGCGGGACTATTTACCCTTCCCATTCCCCTTCCTTGGACAGCTTTCGGCCAAGCATTACGCTGTCGAGAAGAATTACTGCAAGCGCTCGAAACTATTATTTTAGAAAGACAAAAAAATGATGACTTAGGCCAGGATGCTCTGGCTATCCTTTTACAAGCTAAAGACGAAAACGGTGAAAGTTTATCCTTAGCGGAATTAAAGGATCAAGTGCTATTATTACTCTTTGCCGGTCATGAAACTTTAACCTCCGCTATCGCCACTTTCTGCCTACAAATGGCACTGCATCCCGATATTTTTCAGCTTGTCCTCGAGGAAATAACTAATTTTGATCTATCTACTCCTTTAAGCGTTGATACCCTCAAACAAATGACCTATTTAGATCGCGTTTTAAAAGAAGTTTTACGTTTTACTCCCCCCGTGGGAGGAGGATTCCGTCGGGTAATAGAAGACTGTCAATTTAACGGTTATCATTTGCCGAAAGGATGGATAGTGCAGTATCAAATCAGCAATACCCATAAAGATAATAATATTTATTCCCATCCTGAAACCTTCGATCCCGATCGCTTTTTAGCCGAGGAAAAACCCTACGGATATATCCCCTTTGGTGGGGGATTGCGCGAATGTATTGGCAAAGAATTCGCTCGTTTAGAGATGAAAATTTTAGCCGTCCGTTTAGTAGAAAAATACGATTGGCAATTACTCCCTAATCAAGATCTCACCCTTACCACTATCCCCACTCCCCATCCTCGTGACGGTTTACAAGTCACCTTTAAACCCCGTTAACCAGTTAGGATAAAAAAACTTTAAAAACAGTTTAGCGTTTTTCTCGGAGCCGTGAAATTTATTTCACGGCTTTTATTTTCGGAAATGCTCAGATTTTGAGCCGTCGGTGGAACTGACAGAGGTTAATCAGCAGCGGGTAAAGCTTTCGATAATTCTCCATTTTGCTGATGATTTGGTGTATCGAATTCGAGGACTAAGTAACGAATTAAACGCGCTAGGGATTTTTGTAGTAAACCTTCAGCAATTTTTTGTCCCATCTGTTGGGTTTCCGGTTTAGCGATTAGTTTAGTCATTACTGGCACCATAGCCATGACATCAAATCCTTTCGTTTCCTGTAAAATACTAAAGATGTTGCGAAGATGCTCAAAACTCTTAGCATCACCCAACAATTCTGGGGGAGTTTCTTGCACCGCTAAACCCACCTGTTGCCGGAAATTAACCGTGAGATTAAACCAAGTGCGACGACCGAAATTATCGAGGGTATTTACTAACTCATTCACTAATTTTTCGCGGATAAATATACCCCTGTCTGACAGAAGAAAATCTAACGCTTGTTCGCTGACTTTCTCGAAGTTAAAATCATTAGAATCTTTAGCATTACGCAAGAGATTTTCTAATCGATTCCAGCGAAAAGTACCGTCTTTAAACAATAAATCCCGCAGGGAATCTCGCAACTCCGTGGAAGGATCGGTGAGCAGACGTTTAGCAATATAAGGATAGGCTTTACTCAGTACCTTAAAATTAGGATCGATGCCAATCGCTATTCCCTCTAAAGTCACCATTGAGCGAATAATCAGGGCATAATAGGCAGGAACTCGAAAGGGAAACTCATACATCATCGCCGACATTTTATCGGTGATACTTTTAAAGTTTAATTCTGCCACACTCGCCCCTAAAGCATTACCAAAAACTTCCGAAAAAGCGGGAACAATTGGCTCTAAATTGGTAGTTGGTGACAGGAAGTCTAACTTAACGTAATCCTTGGCCAAAGACTCAAAATCCCGGTTGACTAAATGCACCACCGCTTCGATTAAACCGTAGCGTTGATAGGGTTCAATATTGCTCATCATGCCGAAATCAAGATAAGCTAATTTACCGTCAGGAGTCGCTAATAAATTACCCGGATGGGGATCCGCATGGAAAAATCCGTGTTCAAGTAATTGACGCAAAGAACACTGCACCCCCACATTAACTAAGTGGGTGGCATCAATACCCTGGGCTTGAATTTCTTTGATATTAGTTAATTTTGTGCCGTCCACCCACTCCATGGTTAAAACTCGTCGCCCGGTATATTTCCAGTAGATTTTGGGGACGTAAATTTCGGCAATATGACCATAAAGTTGAGCGAATTTTTCGGCATTTTGTCCTTCGTGAAGATAATTAATTTCTTCAAAAATACGACCAGCTAATTCGTCGGTAATTGCCACTAAATCGGAGCGAAGTCTTTTAATATTACCTTTCGCCCAAGTCGCCAAACTACGCATGATATAGACATCTAAAGTTATACAGCGAATCAAATCGGGACGCTGTACTTTAACGGCGACTCTCTCTCCGGTTTTTAATTTACCTTTGTAAACTTGTCCTAGGGAAGCGGCGGCTATGGGATTGGGGGATAATTCTGCATAAATTTCTTCGGGAGAATAACCTAATTCTTCTTCGATAAAACGATAGGCAATTTCGTTAGGAAAAGAGGGAATTTGATCCTGGAGAGTGGTTAATTCTTCTAAATATAAAGGCGGTACTAAATCAGGCCGGGTAGAGAGAGCTTGACCGATCTTAATATAGGTTGGTCCCAATTTGGTCAACATTTCCCGCAATTGTACGGCCCGTCTAATTTCATTTTTCGGCGATTTTCCCCACAGTTTATCCCACCAGATACCGATGACAAAAGATAAAACCGGTAGGGCAATTTCGATTAATCTCCCCAAAACGTCTAGAGGTCGCCGACGGTAATAGTCGTTAATAACTTCGGGGTGATAACGCCAACTTTCGGCTACGTTGTCATCCATGGGGCCAATATCTTCCCGATGCTCTTCGGGAATATGGACGGGCTGCACTTCAACAGTAATCGCTTCTTCGGTTTGCGTCTCTGGGGAGATCATCTGTTCGGACATAGTTCAGTGGCGGGGCAGGGTGATTTGTAAACTATTGTAACAAGTATCGGCTTTCTGCCCGATCTTGTTTCTGTCTCTCCGGTTCTCTGCTCAGGTTGGCCGTCAACTTTCCCCGGGGGGGTTATCGGTATTTCTGACGATTTCGAGACTGATACTGCCCTGATTATCCTGAACGTAGGTGTCATTTCAGTTATCAGTTATCAGTTATCAGTGACTACCGCCGGCCGTCGATAGCTTTAAATCAGAAAGATTTGAGTTTTTATCCCCTTGAAAAGGGAGGCTTGTTACCTCTTGTTCTTGGTCAAAAAATAGTGCGGTAATTTGCCTAGTTTTTAGGACTTTGTTCAATAAACTAGGGACGGCTGACCGATAACTAAATTCACCGCTAATAATCCGAGGTTAAATTGGCTAAGTTAATCATTACTGTTGCCTCTCAAAGTATTCTACGATAGCTCTCGCTATCGATTCTGCACCATCTTTAGGCAGTTTAACCTTTAATCGTGGCGGTTGGGTGGCTTGCCGCAAAAAGTCCCAATTACCTTGAAAAAATTCTTCACTGCTAATAATTTGATGATAACTATAATCTTGGATTCCAGCCAATAAAATCCCTGATTCGGCGAAACCTTCTCGCGTCAGGGAAACAATCGGAACCTCTAATTTTAAAGCCTCGGCAAAGGTACTATATCCCGGTTTGGAAATAATTCGATCGCACAGGGGCATAAAATCCACGGGACGATGGCTCCGATCTGGTTTATCCTGTAAGCGGACTAAATTGGGCAATTCGGGGGCATTTTTTTCAAAAGTGATAAATTGCCAATCGGGAAAACTGGCGAGGTTATCATAGGGAATTGCTTCTAATCCTAACCCCCCAAAACTCAATAAAATAGTTTTTTCTTTAGGGGTATTTAGCTTAAATTCCTGTCGCAATTGTTCTTCACTGTAGCGGGGTGTACCCCCGGTTAAACCTGCCTCGTTAATGTGAGGAAATGCTGTCATTGCTTCTGCTAAAGGCAGTTTAAATAAGCGATCACATTGATTATAACAACGACTAATCCAATCACTAATACTGGCGAATTCTTCACCCCAATCACGATAGATAAAATCCCAGCCAAAGTTACCAATCATCCAACAAGGAAGCCCCGCACTTTTGGCAATTAGTGCCGCTAAAGGCGGTAAATCGGCCACAACTAAACCCACCCGATTAGTTTTAATAAAATTAACTTCACTGGCAATAATTGCCCTTGATTGAGCAATTATTTGTTCTAATTTTTCTTTAGTAGCGAATTTATCCATCGTTAAACTATCCGATTGGATTACCCCCACATCAAACCCCCGGTGTCTTTGAATATATTCTCCGGATATATAGGAATCTAATAACCAGCGCGGGGCAGTGGTAACTAATATCGGCAAAATTTCGGGATTAAGTTTAATAATATTAGCTACTACCGAAGCACTGCGGACAGCATGACCAAAACCATGGTTAGTAACGGCGAAATAAACAACAGGACGAGACATAAATAGGCTGCCTCTCATATTTGTAGAAATATCATCTGGACAAGACACCATTAAGATAGGCACAAAGTAAAGATAGAAGAGAATAAAAGAAACGTTCTTACTTTATATCCTATTGTCAGTATTTTTGCGAAACTTTTTGGGATTGTTGTGAGAGTTAAATTAGCCATGAACCAATACACCTCTTGTAAAAATCAAAAATTGTTGTTAGGGTTAGGGTTAGGAGTCAGTAGTCAGTGGTCAGGAGAACTAAGAATGAATAATAATCAATTAAATGGTCTATTCACAGATTTTATGCCATTTAATCCTTATTTTTGCCGTTTTTGAATCCTCAAAAATTAATTATGCAAGAGGTTTAATCTTAACAGACATCTTGCCCGGTCGTGTAAAATTAGGATAAGCTTGGTGAAAACCAATCGGGTCGCATTGGCTTTCACTTGTTGATGCTCGCAATCGTAGATTAGAATAAATTTCGGTAGCTTTTGCGACAATAGATCAATCATCTCAGGAAATTATCGGTTAATTATATGAATTCTGCTAAAATTATCGCTATTATCACGGGAGCAATTTCGATTTTAATCGCCGTTGCCTATTTAATCCTAGTCCAGATTCTTGACTTTCGCAGCGAGATGATTCCCGCTCCCCTAGAAGGAAGTTATTTTTCCTAGATGATCAAAATCGGGGTTGAAAAAAAATATTCAACCCCGAAAAAAAGTAATTTTTGAGCGGATTAACCCACTGGTTGTAACTGTAATTGCGAGAGAATATCGTTCTGCTCAGAGCGCTGATGACTAGAGACTGTCACCACACCGTCCGCAGTTACATCTAATAGCGCATGGTCTCCAGAATTGACTTCTCCCGATAACATCGCGACCGCTAAACTATCCTCTAAGCGTCGAGTTAAAGCACGACGTAAAGGTCGCGCACCGTAGCTAGGATCATAACCCTCATTGATGACTAAATCCTTAAAAGCGGCGGTAACTTCCAGAGAAATACCTTTTTCTATCAATTGTTTGGCTAGAGCTGCGATGAGAATATCGGCAATCTGGGTAACTTCTTCGCGAGTTAACTGTCGGAAAACAATGATTTCATCGAGACGGTTGAGAAATTCGGGACGGAAATATTGTTTTAACTCGTCTGTCACCCGATTAGAAATCTGTTGGTAGCGCGATTGAGCAAAATCGTCAGCAATCTCGAATCCTAAGCTATTACCGCCTTTTTCGATGACTTTTGAGCCAATATTCGAGGTCATGATAATTAGGGTATTCTTAAAGTCCACCCGACGACCTTGGCTATCGGTCAAATGACCATCTTCTAACAGTTGCAGGAGAAGATTAAAAACATCGGGATGTGCTTTCTCGATTTCGTCAAACAAAACTACTTTATAGGGTTGACGACGCACTGCTTCCGTTAACTGACCGCCTTCATTATAACCGATGTATCCGGGAGGCGCACCAATTAATTTAGAAACCGTGTGGGATTCCATAAATTCCGACATATCTAGACGAATCATACTGGATTCCGAGCCAAAGAGTAACTTAGCTAAGGCTTTCGTTAATTCAGTTTTACCCACTCCCGTGGGACCGGCAAAAATAAAGGAGGCAATCGGACGGTTAGGATTCTTTAAATTTACTCGCGCTCGACGAATAGCACGAGAAACGGCATTCACTGCCTCCTGTTGCCCAATAATCCGCTCATGCAGTTGATATTCCAGATTTAAGAGCGATTCCGACTCAGTTTCAGTTAACTGGGTCACGGGAATACCTGTCCAAGCGGCGACAATTTGGGCAATTTCCTCCGCATCCACCACCGGAATTAAAGATTCGGGGTTAATTAGGGGTGATTCTTCGCTAACCTCTGCGGGACTTTTACTTTGTAGGGAATAGCGCAGATGGGTGCGGGATCCCGCTTCATCGAGAAGATCGATCGCTTTGTCTGGTAAAAAGCGATCATTGATATAGCGCGAGGATAGATTAACAGCAGCTTCGATCGCTTTTTGAGCGTATTTTACCTGATGGAAATCCTCGTAGGTGGCTTTTAAACCGCGTAAAATCTCGATCGCTTGCTCTTTAGTCGGTTCTCCCACCATAACTGGCTGAAAACGTCTTTCTAGAGCCGCATCTCGCTCAATATGCTGTTTATACTCATCGAGAGTCGTTGCCCCTAAACACTGTAACTCGCCGCGAGCTAAAGCAGGTTTAAGCAAGTTAGAAGCATCCATAGCTCCTCCCATGCTACCAGCACCGACAAGAGTGTGAATTTCATCAATAAACAGGATAATATTGCCCGATTTGCCAACTTCCTCCACAATACCCTTTAAACGTTCCTCAAAATCGCCGCGAAAACGGGTTCCCGCCAGTAAAGACCCCATATCGAGGGCAATTACCTGTTTATCCCGCAAAAGTTCGGGAATATCGCCATTATAGATGCGTTGTGCTAACCCTTCAGCGATCGCTGTTTTGCCCACCCCCGGCGCACCGAGTAAAATCGGGTTATTCTTGCCGCGACGGCCTAAAATTTGGATAACTCGCTGGATTTCTGGCTCTCTACCGATTACAGGGTCAATTTTGCCATTTTTGACCTCTTGGCTTAAATTGCGACTATATTGGTCTAAAATACCGCCTTGGGGAGCATTTTTCTGGTCTTCATAGTCACTCCTTGCCGTGAAGCGACCACTAGCGACTTTTTCCCCGGCATTTTTAAGTAGAAGGCCACGAAGTTGCAGGAGATCAACCCCCTGCATAATTAAAACTTTAGCGGCTAGGGATTCGGGATCGCTGGTGATAGCGAGTAATAAATGTTCAGGTGCGATCGCCTGTTCCCCTAATTGTCGAGCTTCCTGAAATGCTTGCTCGAACATCTTTTTCGCTTTCGGGGTAAAAGGGATGTTAACGGGACTGTAACCGCTGCCGCGGCCGGTCATTCCTTCAATCACGCGGCGACTTTCGTGCAGGGTAACTTTTAAATCCTTGAGAATTAAGGCTGCGGTGGCGGTGGCTTCTCCTATCAATCCTAACAGTAAATGCTCCGTACCGACGACACTGTAACCGGTACGACGGGCTTCCTCTTGGGCGAACATCACCGCTTTGATAGCTTTCTGGTTAAAGTATTCAAACATGATCGACGGCTTCCTGGCTACTGGGCTTTACCTGTTACTGTAACGTTTTCTTTACATTAGCCGGAAGGGGGATATCCGTATCAGCAGGGTGGGTTAGGGGACAGGAGTCGCCAGTAGGGGCAATTCATGAATTGCCCCTACTGGCGAGCGCATCACGCAGGTCATTTTCTACATCAGTTAGCCTCGTAGCCTCGTAGGTTGGGTTGAGCGAAACAATACTGGGTCGAAAATAGCTCAATTCCCTTGAAAAAGCGAAACCCAACCACCTCAAGGATTACTCTAATATCCCCGAATGGCTTGGATTACCTTGGTCAAGTAGGACATCATCTGTGCAGCCAGTCAAACCAATTTCATTGATCGTCAGTACGTCATAACTAGCAGCCGTAAGTAACTTAACCAGAAGTTGGGCTTGCGAGTCCTCATAAGCTTTCAGCCTCCGGCCCTGAAGACAAAGCTGTTGTCGCCAGGAATGAGGACGTTTCTCTAAATAATGCCATTGGGTTTTTGCTGCGTTACTGGTCATGCCGCTGCCTTGATGAAAGCTTGTATCCCTAGTCTATCAGCTAGTTAGTGCGATGATTAATGCCTATTCAACAAATAAGTACAGAGTATCATGATTTCAAGTCGCAATTGGTTTTGGGTTGCGCGATCGCACTAGCTAACGCAACTCATAATAACCTCTTTATCCTCAATCCCATCGGCAGGAATTTCCTGACTGCCAAGTTGTTGAAACTCCTCTAGTAACTGAAAAAAACGCTCAAATCCTTGCTTTTCATCTGGGCAATAGAGCAGGATAATTTTAGCCCAAGCATTAGATGTATGAAGATTATATTTCTTTTCAACAAACTGATGAAACTCTTGATAAAATCTCATCTCTTCTACCGTCGGTTCAATTCCTAATTCCCGTCTAGCAGTTTTATAGCCTGCTAAAAATATAAACAAATCCGACAGGGAAGGACGACCAATATACAGTCCAGGTCTAGCTTTAATCTTAGACAAAATCTCAAATAATCCGCCTTTGACTTCCATGTTTACCATTCTCTCTTTTCAGTAATCATAAATTCTTCACTTTGACAATGAAAATCTTTCAGCCAATCCTCTCGTGTCATCCCTTGAGGAGAAAGATTATCAAACACTCTTCCCCTCACTTCTACCCCATAGTGTTTTCCATTAATCGTAATTGATTGATCATTTCCTACGCGATCGCTGATGATATAATCTTGATCATGATAGCGCGTTTTTAGTTCGATCAATTTCCCCTCAATTTCGTTTTCTGTTAGCCATTGCATTACTACCTTAGCACATTCATAACATTGATAAAGCTCAAATTTACTGACAATCTTACCAATTTCTTGATCAATTTGGGAATCGCTTAACTTCACCACTCTCTCACTCCAAAATGAAAGCTGGTATCCCTAGTCTATCAGCTAGTTGTGCGGGGCGATCTCGCGTAGCGACTCTCGGTTCGGGAATCACTATAGGTAGTGTTTCAATGACTGATCAAACCTACCTGTAGTGGTATTAGTTCAACTTATGCCACTACAGGCAGTGGATAGCTTAATCCAAAAACACTATATGTGGAAAATGAGCGAACCGTCAGTAGCGAGTGCCTTCGGCAGTGCTTTTTGTTTTATGATGGTTAATAAAAGCCAGAAAAACAATAAGGAAGTAGGGGCAGTAGCATGAACCATGAACAACCAAAGTGCTGTAGATATTGAGCAGTTCCTAGAGTATTTAGAAACCTCTGAGACGGCTGATGACGTGCCTCCTGAAGAAATTGAAGTAGGAAAGAAAGCTTATCAGGAATATTTAGAAGGGCGCGATCCTGGCAAATCCTTAGTAAAGTTAAAGGCTGAGTTAGGATGTGGCGTTACATAATCTTAAAACCAGCCGAGCGTTATCTAAAACGGTTACAGCCCCGCAGCCAAGAGCGCATCTTGAATGAACTGGATAAATTGCTGCTTAGTCCTGCTCAGACAGATTTCAAGAAACTCGAAGGGCGAGAGAGTTATCGCCCGCGGGTGGGTAATTATCGGGTATTAATGCAGGTCAATCGAGAAGAACGTCTTTTCATTGTCACTGAGATCGGTCCTCGTGGTGATATTTATAAATAGGATTAACTCAGCTACCGAATCCGCTTCAGTATCTTCGAGACGGAGGTGAACGCCGACCGAGTCCAACATACTCCACCACAATCCCTCACGGAAGGCGATAGATCGCCTGAGAAGCAGTAAAACAGAAGAAAACACCTCAGACTCCTTCCCCTATGAATCCCTAAGCCAGGCAGAGGAATGTAAATATTTATTAAATAGTAGCGTAGGATACTTTGACCCCGCTAAACAGTGTTGGCTATTCTGCTAGATTGAATTGCACGGAGTTTTTCAACGCAAACCATCTTGATCCAATCCTGACGATTCATGTTCTGCAATTGACACTCTACATCTATGCTTTGTAGTAATTCCGGGGGAAAATCAAGATTAATTTGTTGCTTAACCTGAAAATTACCTGTGAAATGCTCAGAGACATCTTTCCCTAGATGTGCTTGTTGAGCAATTTCCTCAATATCTTTAATTTCAGTTGACTGTTTCCTCATAGCTTTTGCGCTCCTGTTTAGTTGATTTCCAGGCGGTGACAACCCAAATGTAATCACCGACTTCATCGACTCTGTATTCGACGATGAATGTTGTTAACGTTCCGCCCGCAAAGCCAATAATCCGATATTGTTCTGGCTGCTCAGAGCGTTGATCTTCGATGTAAGGTTGGTAAAGCAGATCGTTTAACCGAGTGAAGTCAATGTCACGTTCTGTTAAAACTCGCTGTCGTTTGGCTTCATCCCATTGAATACCCATGAGATACCCGAAATCAATGGAGAGAAATTGTTTCCCCCCAGTTTATACTAACCTATCGCTCCCGAAGGCGAGGGACTAGGGAAAGAAATATAAAGATTTATTAAATTGTAGCTTTTGATACAGTTGGGGGGGGATGTGTATCTTTGTTTTGAACAGCCAAAGTCTCAAGAAAAAATAACAATTGATGAAAGTGTGTAAGAAAACCAGTAAATTTTTAGGCTTAATTTCTGGAGTTGCCCTAGCAACTTCTGGAGGGTGGTTATCTTTATATTTATTGCCCTCTCGCGCCCATAACATCAGTATTAATTATGGATAATGCACCAATTCATCGGAAGACAGTGATTAGACAACGGCTCAAGCAGGTCATCAGGTAGTATTTTGTCCAAAATACTCTCCTGATTTAAATGATATCGAACATGATTTTAGTGCATTAAAGAGAGCAAGAATGTATGCTCCTGTGGGTATACCCCTTGATGAAATTATTCGTACTTATTGTGTCGCCTAGTGTCTCGTTCTTATTTGAAATAACTATATCAATTGTTTCTCCCCACACCCCACACCCTACACCCACGAAAAACTCATTTAGCAAACCCTAGTTAACATTTATTTAACTTCCTTAACTAAAAGTAGGCAAGACTTTACAAGAGATTGCGAGAATGGGATGTAATGCTTGAGACTGAGTTAGGGTGAAAAGTAAGAAAGAATACACCTGTAGCACTAGACAAAATTCCAACAAGACAGGCCTTTCACTTCTAAATACGTCCTGAGAGTAATTTTCAGTGCTATGACAGTATATTTCCTAGGGCGATCGAGTGTAAATATCGTCCCATCGCCACAACTAATCACTAAATCATTGTTGGGGGTATCTGTATGAATCAAAGTATCGGAGCAAACACCCGTAATGTGGCCCTTGTCGGCCCCTACTCCAGTGGAAAAACCTCCTTACTGGAAAGTTTACTTTTCGTAACAGGAGCGATCACCAGAAAAGGTAAAATCAGCGATCGCAATACCGTCGGTGATAGTTCCACGCAAGCGCGGGATCGACAGATGAGTGTAGAAGTTTCCGTTGCCCATAGTCAATACCAAGATCTAAATTTTACCTTTCTCGATTGTCCTGGTTCGATCGAATTTGCCAGTGAAACCTATAATGCCCTGGTCGGTGCTGGTGCTGCTATTATCGTTTGTGAACCAGTGGTCGATCGAGTTCTCACCCTAGCTCCCTTGCTAAAATTCCTCGATGATTGGGAAATTCCGCATCTAATCTTCATCAACAAGATGGATCGCTGTAATAGTCACTTTAACGAAGTCCTACAAGCTCTCAAATCCGTTTCTAGTCGTCCCCTCGTTCCCCAGCAATATCCTATCCGTCAGAACAACGAAATTATCGGATTTATCGATTTAATCAACGAACAAGCTTATCATTACCATGCTAACAGTCCCGCCGATCCTGTACCCTTACCCGACCACCTCAAGCAAGAAGAACAGAGCGCTCGACAAGAAATGCTGGAAACGATCGCCGAATTTGACGATCATCTTTTAGAAGAACTCCTCGAAGATATTAACCCCTCCCGGGAAGAAATTCTCCAAGACTTAAAACAAGAACTGGGAGCCGATCAGATAGTACCCGTGTTCTTCGGTATGGCGGAACGGGATTATGGTGTGCGTCATCTCCTCACCGCTTTAGTGGAAGAAGCACCGGCCCCGACAATTACTGCCAACCGTCGCGGTCTCGATCCCAGTGCGGATGGAGATGCAGTGGTACAAATCCTCAAAACCTATTTTACTCCCCAGGGCGGTCGCTTGTCCCTAGCACGAGTTTGGCAGGGAACCCTTAGCGATGGCATGGCCTTGAACGGTGTGCGGATTGGTGGTATCTATCGTCTCATGGGACAACAACAACAACCCCTACAGCAAGCACAAGCGGGGGAAATTGTCGCCATCGGTCGTTTGGAGGGAATCGCCACCGGAGACGTGGTTAGCAGCGGCAGTCAAAAACCCGACCTTCCCAAAGGATTACAGCTTAAACCCGTCTTTGCTCTCGCTATTGCCGCCGCCAATCGCAAGGATGAAGTTAAATTAAGTTCAGCTTTGACGAAACTGATCGAAGAAGATCCTGCCCTCTACTGGGAACAACACGGCGACACTAAAGAAGTGATTCTCTGGGGACAGGGAGAAATTCATCTGCAAGTGGCCCTCGATCGCCTAGCGCGCAAGTATAATCTACCGATGACCACCCATTTACCCCAAGTTCCCTACAAGGAAACGATCAAAACCAGCACCAAATCCCACGGACGTTATAAACACCAAACCGGCGGCCACGGTGCTTTTGGCGATGTGTACCTCGATATTAAACCCTTACCCCGGGGGGAAGGTTTCCACTTCCATGAAACCATTGTCGGTGGTGTCGTCCCCAAACAGTATATCCCCGGGGTGGAAACGGGAGTGCGGGAATATCTCGGTCATGGTCCGTTGGGTTTCCCTGTGGTGGATATCGATGTCACCCTCACCGATGGTTCCTATCACAGTGTCGATAGTTCCGAACAAGCTTTTAAACAAGCGGCCCGTCTAGCGATGACGGAGGGACTGCCTAAATGTCATCCGGTCTTATTAGAACCAATTCTATCGGTGACGGTTCTCGCTCCCTCAGAATACACCGCCAAGGTTTTACAGTTAATCAGTGGTAAACGCGGTCAAATTCAGGGTTTTGAAGCTTCTGGGGAGTGGAAAGGTTGGGATCAGGTAACGGCCCATCTCCCCCAAGCGGAAATGCACGATTTTATCGTTGAATTGCGTTCTTTGACTATGGGGGTCGGTTTCTTCCAGTGGGATGAGGATCACCTGCAAGAAGTGCCGGATAAACTGCGCGATGCGGTTTTAGCCATGCAGGGTAACGGTAACAAGTAGGCGATTTCGCCTCTGGTGTGGTCTATTGAGGAAAGGGAGGGTCTCCCTCCCTTTCCTGATCGGTTACACAAGAGGTAGAACCTCTGGAAATGGGTTGGCAGGGAGACCATTGCAACGAGGGATTGAAAACTTTTCTGAGTTTTCTTCGGCTATTTATGGATGTCTGAATGATGCCCATCTGAAACATAAAAAAAGAACTTGATTCCTTGCTCACTCTCCGATTTCAGAAGTTTAATAAATCTCAGATTATGAACGTCTAAAGTATAGTTCATTCTAGAGCGAAAACAATTAACAAAAATCCCAGCAATGTTTTTATAGGGGTTTCATACCTTATAATTCTGTCCATTGCTTAACATGAACCGAAACGTCTAATTTTTTTCCTTTTTTCTTTTCACTTTTTCCTTGATCATTATGTCTCAAAAAAACGAAACAACTGCTTTAATAATTGCTCTTTTAGCCACTGCGGGCATTGTAGGTGGGGGTTACTTCTGGCTGCAAAGTCAATTCCGAGAACAATCTAAACTCCAAAGTGAGCGTCAGGCGCTCATTAAAGAGAAAGCTAAATTAGAAGCAGAAAAACTTAACCATCGACAGCTACTCCAAAGTGAGCGTCAGGCACTCATTAAAGAGAAAGCTAAATTAGAAGCAGAAAAACTTAACCATCGAAAGCTAGTGCTTTCAGGTTATTTTGATACTATGAATTTACTGATTCAACAAGGATTAAAAGCTCCCCAAAGAAACCAATCTCTCAAAGATACAGCCCGAAAAATCACTTTAGAGACTTTGCCAAAACTAGATGACACAGGAAAAGGAGAACTGCTAAAATTTCTTGATCAAAAAACTTTGCTCGGTAACTGTCCAATTCATGTAGGATGGCAAGACTGTAAAATTCCAGGGAGATTGCCGATAATTTCTCTAGTGGGGGCAGATTTGCGTCGAGCAAAACTTAAATCTATTTCCTTTAATAATGGGGTGGATTTGCGGGGAGTTGATCTGCGCGGGGCAGACTTGCGCCATAGCGATCTTACCAGAGCAAATTTAACTAAAGCTAATCTCAGTGGGGCAGATTTGAGTGGAGCAAATTTACAAGGTGCGGATTTAGGACAGGCTTACTTGAGAGTGGCTAAACTGAGAAATGCAAAGTTGGGTTGTGAAGACTGGCATTTTTGTGATGGAACAGCCAGTTTGGAGCAAGCAGACTTACAGGATGCTAATTTAGAAGGTGCGAATTTAGGTAGAACAGATCTGAAAAGAGCCAACTTTCGAGGTGCCAACCTCATGTCAGCAAAATTAGCCGGTGCAGACTTAGAACAAGCAGTATTTGCTCAAGCAAATCTTAGTGGTGCTAAATTTAGCTACTATTGGAAAGGAAGTTGTTCTGATCCTGGGTGGGAAGCTACTATTGCTCAAGTGAAGCAAACAGACTTCACTGGAGCAAATTTAAGTCGGGCAGATTTAAGAGGATTAATGTTCGACCAATCGGGAATTCCTGGGGCGAAAATGACTAATGTTAACTTGAAGGATGCAAAAATTGGTGGCGGTCCGTCTCCCGACGAATGCTAGAATCTTTATCGGTTGGTCGGAAATCATCTGAAGAAATCTTGTCTTGAAGTAGATGTTAGGCTGATAGTTAACCAATAGTTTCACAGAATGAACGGGCCGGGGAGATGTGGTCAGACCGAGGTTGCTTAGTCCATAATGGCTAGAAAAACTAGGATTATAGAACTTTGTTAAGTTCAAAGGCTGAGTCAGTCATCAAATTTTAGACCAACTCCTCAAGTTTTAAGTAGGTAGGTGGAATTAAATATAAGATGAACTTAGGTTGGGTTGAAGTATGAAACCCAACGCCTTAGATAACACTGTCCACTTAAAACTCAAATCTGATGACTGA
>SFAU01000102.1 GCA_007096045.1 Microcystis novacekii Mn_MB_F_20050700_S1
CTCGACCCGACGGAATTACAACTAGACCCCATTCGCGCTGATTCTCTGATTTTTTTGCAGTCAGAGCAATTAATTCTCCATACCGAATTTCAAACCGACCCCAACTCCCAGATTCCTTTCCGAATGCTTGATTATCGCATTCGCGTCTATCGTCGTCATCCCCAAAAACAAATGCGTCAAGTGGTAATTTATCTGCGACGCAGTGATTCTCCCCTAGTACAAGAAAATACCTTCCGTCTGGGGGAAACTTTTCATTCCTTCCAAGTCATCCGTCTTTGGGAAGAAAATACACCACAATTTTTCCATCATCCCGGTTTATTACCCTTTGCCGTCCTCAGCAATACTGATGACCCTGAACAGGTGTTAAGTCAGGTGTCCCGTTCTTTAGAAACTATCCCCCAAAAACAGGTGCAAAGCAATCTCGCTGCCGCTACCAGTATTCTCGCCGGGTTAGTATTAAATCGAGAGACGATTAAAAAAATTCTTCGGAGTGACATTATGAGAGAATCCGTCATCTATCAAGACATTTTAGAGGAAGGCAGAGAGGAAGGCGAGGAAAAGGGACTACAAAAAGGACTACAAAAAGGATTGCAAGCGGGTAAAGAGGAAAAAGCTCGACAAATTGCCATGAAAATGCTATCTGCTGGTTTTTCTATCTCAGAAATTGCCCGATTTACCGATTTATCCCCCGACGTGATCGAGGAATTACAAAGACAGCAGCACAATTAAAGCTTTTAACTGCAAAGGGTGGGGAATTAGGAAAATTTCCGACCGTCTCCCCACCCCACACCGATTAACGACGTTTAGCGAGGCGACGCACCACTAAACCACCACCTAGTATGCCTAATCCGATAATACCAGAAGGTTCGGGGGTGGACACATTACCAATATCACCCGGAATATCAGCAGCAACAAGGCGAAAGTTATCCATTGCAGCATAACCACTGCTTAGAATATCGGTTTTATCCCAAAAAAGCCGCAATTTTCTCCACGGCAGCCTCTAGAATGTCGGGAGCGTGGACAAGAGCAAAACGCACATACCCCTCACCACCCTTACCAAAACCGGAACCGGGGGAAACAGCGACACCAGTTTGGGCCACCAATTGCCGACAAAAATCGACGGAATTACCCGGCCAACTGGGGGGAATTTTCGCCCAAACGTACATAGTGGCAGCTGGAGTGGCAACCGACCAACCGATGCGATTTAGGGCATTAATAAACACATCCCGGCGTTTTTGGAAGATAGCGACGGTTTCCTTGACCGAATCTTGATTACCAGTTAAAGCGGCGATCGCACCGTTGAGAATGCCCAAATATTGATTAAAATCAACCATGGCTTTAATCTGTCGCAAGGCCATAATTAACTGCGGGTTGCCAATGGCAAAACCGACGCGAAAACCACCCATATTATAGGACTTGGAAAAGGTAAAAAACTCGATCGAATTAGTTTTAGCTCGATCGGCCTGTAAAATTGACGGAGGAGGCGATGTTCCCGCAAAAAAGATGTCTAGATAGGGAAAATCGTGGATTAAAACTAAATTATGCTGACGGCAAAAATTAACCGCTTTTTGGAAAAATGCCAAAGGTGCGATCGCTGTGGTGGGATTATGGGGATAACTCAAGACCATCAGCTTCGATTGTGCCAGCACTAGGTCAGGAATGTCCTCTAAAACCGGCAGAAAGTCATTTTTTGACAAAATTGGCATTCCGTAGATTTGACCGCCGGCAAGGGCAACACCGCCCAAATGGGAGGGATAACCCGGATCGAGGAGTAGGGCAAAATCCCCGGGGTTGAGAAGGGCCAAAGGTAGATGGGCTGTGCCTTCCTGAGAACCAATCAGGGGTAAAACCTCCGTTTCTGGATCGACGGGGACACCAAAGCGATCGCTATACCAGTTAGCGGCAGTTATGCGGAAGTCTCTGGTCCCATTATGGAGTAAATAGCCGTGGGTGTGAGGATCGTGGAGAGATCGCTCAATAGCATCGACAACGTGGGGAGCAGCCCCAAGATCGGAGGAACCGAGCGAAAGATCGATAATGGTATTACCCGCTTCTCTACTGGCAGCTTTTGCCCGATCCATATCGGCAAAAACGTTGGATTGTAGTGCCTGTAAGCGGTTTGCTAGGGTTAAGTTACTCATAACCACAGATACCTAATTAGCTGACATAGGTATCGATAAAAGATTGTAATTGTTGCTTACCGATCGCCCCTTCATGAGTGGCAATAATTTCGTTATCTTTAAAAATGCGTAGAGCGGGAACACCTTCCACCTTGCATTTAGCCACCGAGTCGGGGTTAGGGTCTATTTCTAGTTTAACTACTTTTAGCCGTTCGCCGTAGGTTTCGGCCACCCAATCGATCGAGGGGGATACCAGACGACACGGACCGCACCAACTCGCCCAAAAATAGACTAAAACGGGTTTTTTGACCTCAAAAACCTCTTGGTCAAACTTCTGATCGCTAATGACAGTTACGCTACTCACAGTATTTATTTCCTCATCATCGCTACTGATTATCATAGAGGTTTTGGGGAATTTTCTGCAACTACAGCGTCTCTTGTCCTACGCAAGTCCCTTAGACTTAAACTCTTGAAACCTGTTGCTAGTAGAAGGAAAATTCTTTCAACAGCACTTCGCCGGTAAATAGCGGAGCGGTGGTTATCTTTCCACTCCCTTGGCCCGCGCGTCTTTAATCGGTACTTTTGGATCGGTGGCGATGATGTGAAGATCGATATTTTTCTGCCAGATCAGGCGCATGAGTTTTTGGGTGAAAGAACCTTTGATTAAATGCTTCCAGCGCGATTGACGGCTCTCCCCGATCACGATCTGGGTGATCCGTTCGCGCTCGGCCACCTCGGCGATCGCTGTTGCCACCTGATAGCTTTTAATCCGTAAGAATTTCCCCTCGAATTCCCGACATAAACGTTCGCAGGTTTCGATATGTAAAGCCTCCTCTCTGGTGAGAAAGCGTTCGGGATTATCGACGAAAATCACGAAAAATTCCGCGTTCATATACCCCGCTATCCGCGCTCCCCGACGTAATAATCGTAAAGAGTTTGGATAGGTGGAAACACAGACTAATACCCGTTCGTGAACGGGACAGGATTGACCGATAAATTTTGTCGAATTACTCGCTTCTTCTTCGACCGTATCGGCCACTTCGCGCAGGGCGAGTTCCCGTAGGGCGATTAAATTGCGCCGTTGAAAGAAATTATTTAAAGATGGTTGGATCTTTTCGGGAGCGTAGATTTTTCCCGCTAATAATCTTTCCTCTAGCGTTTCGGGAGTAACATCTACCACGATCACTTCATCAGCTTCCTCCAAAATTCGATCGGGTATTCTCTCCCGAACCACCACCCCGGTGATTCTAGCGACCAGATCGTTTAAACTTTCGATATGCTGGATATTCACGGTAGAGTAAACATCGATTCCCCGGGATAAAATTATCTCCACGTCCTGAAAGCGTTTCTCTCGCTCCGAACCTGGCGCATTCGTGTGGGCTAATTCATCGATGAGACACAGCTGCGGCGAGCGAGCGATAATCGCTTCCGTATCCATTTCCGAGAGAGTGACTCCCCCTTTCTCTAAGATTTTTCTTGGTACGATTTCCAATTCCCCGGCTTTTTCGGCGGTCTCTTTCCTGCCGTGGGTTTCGAGAAGTCCGATCACCACGTCGGTTCCCTGCTTTCTGAGGCTATGCCCCTCCTCCAGCATCTTGTAAGTTTTCCCGACCCCCGGAGCCATCCCGATAAAAATTTTATGTCTTCCCCGTCGCATAAAAGCCTGTGGATTAGGTCAACCAATTGATTAAGTCAGCTTGAGTCTCAAAGTCCAGTAATGCTTCTCCTAAGTCTTCTAATTGTTCTACGGTTAGTTTTTGGATAGTTTCAGTGATATGCGGGGGCAGTTGACCAAAACGTCGGTTAAGCAAGCGTAGCACTAACTTGGATGCTTCTTGTTGAATCCCTTCGATTCTGCCCTTTTGAATAGCTTTTTCTCTATCTTGTTCGTATAAAGGGGCTAAACGCATAATAAATTTCCTCTCCTCCTGGGTTCTTTTGGGTAAGGCTTCTAAGTTCCTACTCAAATTGTATAATAATTTTAAGGAAGCTGATTTAAAGGGATGACTAGGAGACAAGGCCTCTAATTCATCAATTGCTCTGGTTCTGGTTCCTCCTCTACCTAATAATCTTAACCAAAGGGTTTCAGGGGTTTCGGGTAATTGATGGAGGACAATAAGGGATGTGGTTAATGCTGGGGGTAAAAAATAAATTCCTTCTCCCCAATCTGGATGATTGAGAGCGGAAAAAGCAGTTATAATTCTTTGGCTGGCAGTAGGAGTTAATATCCATAGTCTGGGAATATTTTCGGCTAATAAGGGTTGTTGATTACGGTGAGCTTCTCTTTGTAATTGTTCCCGCACAGTAAATAGTTTAGATAAACAGGCAATAATGCCATCAATCGTGACTGGATTGCGATAGGGTTCCAATAGACAAGGGGTTTGAGCTAATCGGCCTAATAAACCTAATTCGGGCGGCATTTCTGGGGAAGTCGGTCGAAAATAGACATCAATTTCTTGAGTTTCTGCCGTCACATCAAGGCTAGTTTTCACGTCACCGAAAGAAGAGAGAAAGGTTTCGAGGTAATCTTTACTAAATTTGTCCCAAAGAAAGCGAGTCAAGACCTAAGTGATTAAATCAGTTATGATGGTTATTGTATCATTTTAAAAGCCTGATTAAAAAAATTAGCAGCATTGCAGCTTTAGTTACAGATTTTTCCTAGTTTTTGCGCTAAAAATGAAAGGTTAATCAGCAAAAAATGCGCTCGACGAATGAAACCGCAAATTATCGTCTGTGGATTAGGTCGCACGGGTTATAAAATCTTTTGTTTACTCAAACAACAATCTGCGGCAGTAGTAGCGATTAGCGATCGCCAAATGGTCTGCGAATACCAGTCTGATATTATTATCGGCGATCCCTGCTCTCCTCAGACTCTCCTGCAAGCTGGCCTCCCGGATGCAGAAACCCTAGTTTTGGCCATCGATAACGATGCACTCAATCTGGAAATTCTCACCCGCGCAAGAATAATTAACCCGAAAATTCGGATAGTTAACCGACTATTTAACGAAACTTTGGGAGAAAGACTCGATCAGACTCTCCCTGCTCACGTTAGCATGAGTGTTGCTTCCCTAGCAGCCCCGATCTTTTCCTTTGCTGCCCTTGGGAATAAAGCTATCGGTCAATTACAGCTATTCGATCGCCTTTGGCCGATTCAAGAGATAATTATCGAAGAAAATCATCCTTGGTGGGGATTACCCCTCTACGAACTTTGGGACGATCCGGCCCGGATGTTAATCTATTATCTCCCCGCTCACGACGAAATCGATCTGGTTTCAGCAGTTCTTTTAGGCAAAAAACTCCAAACTGGCGATCATCTGATTATCGGCAATAAACCGACAATTAAGGCAAAACAGCGTTTTAAACTGCAAAAGTGGCTGAGAAATCTGCTCAATCTCCGTCCCTATCAGCACTATGTCCAACCGGTAATTCTTGTCACCCTTTCCCTTTTGGGGATGATTTCCCTTGCTACCATTACCTATCTCAGCGTTAATCAAAAAATTTCCCTCGTCGATTCCCTCTATTTCTCCGTCGGGATGATTACCGGTGCTGGAGGTAACGAAAAAGTGGCCGAATCTACCCCCGATAGTATCAAAATTTTTACCGTGGTCATGATGATTGTTGGGGCGGGGGTTATCGGTATCTGTTATGCTCTCCTCAACGATTTTATTCTCGGTAGTCGCTTTAAGCAGTTTTGGGATGCTACCCGCATTCCCGTCCGCAATCATCACATTATCTGTGGTTTAGGAGGAATTGGCACCCGGATCGTGCGACAATTGCACGAGCAAGGCTGTGAAGTGGTGGTGATCGAATCGGACCCAAATAATCGATTTTTGCATTCCGTGCGCTCCTGGGGAATCCCCGTCATCATCGAGGATGCGCGTCTAGTTGCTACCCTAGAAACGGCTAATATTAATAACGCCGAATCGTTGATCGTGGTTACTTACGAGGATATGATTAATGTGGAGATTGCTCTCACTGCTAAAGCGATCGCTCCTAAAATTAATCTAGTTTTACGCTGCTCTCAGGAACAATTCGGGCGATCAATTCAAGAGGTTTTTGATTTTGATACGGTATTATGTCCCCGGGATCTGGCCACCTATTCCTTTGCCGCGGCGGCTTTGGGCGGTAGAATTCTCGGTAATGGCATGACCGATGATCTCCTCTGGGTTGCTTTGGCTACATTAATCACACCGAATCATCCTTTTATGGGGCAAATTATCAAGGAAGCGGCGATGAATGCCGATTTTGTGCCACTTTACCTAGAAAAACAAGGTCAAACTATCCACGGTTGGCAATTACTGGAAATCACTCTCGACCAAGGTGATATTCTTTATCTAACTATGCCGGCTATGCGTTTACCGAAATTTTGGGTTAAAGCCCCGTCCTTTTAGGACGGCTTTTTAAACTATATCTTGTTAACTTAACTTTTATTGTGCTACACTAATTTTATCTAAGTACCCCGTGTGTAAAATGT
>SFAU01000103.1 GCA_007096045.1 Microcystis novacekii Mn_MB_F_20050700_S1
TGCGCAGCATAGTAGTTCTTAGATTAGACTCTTGTGTTTCTAGATCAGCCAACATTTTTTGACCAGACTCATATTCGGCTTTGAGTTGTTCGATGCGTTCTTTGATTTGTTCTTTCATGGGAATAAATCGTGGGAAAAGTTAGTTTTTAAACTAGGGTTTCTAGATCGTACCACAAAAACTGTAAGTTAAGGACAAATCCGGGTAAAATATCTTCTCCTGATAAAGTAGCAGGTTTTTTTAAGACTTCTACGGGTTGTTCAGCGCGATAAATTTCGACAAGTTTATTTTTGGTATCAATTAACCAACCTAAGCGCATTTGGTTTTCTAGGTATTCCTGCATTTTCTCCCGTAAGGGTTTCATCTTGTCTGTTTTAGAGCGCAATTCTAAGACAAAATCAGGACATAATGGGGGAAAGGTGTCTTGTTGTTCGCGGGTTAGACAATTCCATCGTTCTCGACTAACCCAAGCGACATCAGGAGAACGGTTTGCGCCATTGGGAAGGCTAAATGCTGTGGAGGAATCAAAAACCTCTCCTAATTGGGTTTGTTCGTTCCAAATGACAAAACGACTAGCGAGTTTAACGTTGTATTTCCCTGTGCTTCCTCCAGTAGGTGACATCATGATTAATTCGCCGGTATTACTGCGTTCAAGGCGTAGATATCGGTTGGCTATTGCTAGTTTTTTAAACTGTTGTTGGCTGATTTTGCCATGGTTTGGCAGATTAATTATCGCTGGTTCCATAAATCATCTACTCTCCTGGCTCTTGATTGATGATAGCATGGTATAAGATGCCTAAAATTTTGTTGATGTCTTTAATATAATACTCACTCAAATCAATCTCAACGGTTTTACCCACAAGTTTTAAAAATCTCCAGATAGTTCCAGTGGTCACTACTCCGTAAATGACAGGGGTTTTATTACCTTCCTGTTGGTTGAAGATTTGAGCGGCGATCGCTTCAGCAATACACTGACCAAATCCTGAGTTTAAGTTTTCATTTTTCGCCTCGACAATTGTGATAATTGGCTGACGAATAAATAACTGTTCTGGATTTTTACTGATAATAAAGTCGCAAATACCGTTCAAGCCTTGGCTGAAATCGACAGTAAAGTCAACTCCAGAAAATAGACTGATTTGGTGTTTTAATTTCCTTCGTAACTCTAATAAGACGGGAGCAATAATCATTTCTGAACGAGCTTTTTCGGTGTTGATAGCTACTGCTAAATCGACTGTTTCCTGGAGAGTTGTTATTAAATGTTCACTAGACTCTAGTTCTGGAATGGTATCAAATAATTCAGAGTTTTCCTGAATGGTTAAATCAAAAATTTTCACTAATTCATCTAATTTAAAATTGCTATAAGCCATTTACATTTACCGCCTTTTATGGGTTAAATAAAATTCTAATAAACACCCCAGAGACACAGAGGACAAGGAGTTTTTTTGTTGTTGATTCAGTGAGCGCTCTGTTGTTTTATTTCCCTAAGTTCTCGCATTCGCTGTTGATATTTTAAGGCTACTTCTGTTGATATTTCACAAATTTACCTCGCTTGTTGTTCAGCAATTTTGAACTGTTCTAGCATGGCTAATAGAGTTATTATTGCTCAACCCAACCTACGGCTCTAACATCTTTTGACCGGACTCATATTCGGCTTTGAGTTGTTCGATGCGTTCTTTGATTTGTTCTTTCATATTCCTTTAGTGATAAGTTGTTTGAGCAAGAATTTCTTCTATGATACTTGATATTTCTGCTTCTGAGTCAATATGCTTGGCTAAAACCTGTGCTGTTGTCTCTAATATACGGTTAGAAAACATTTTGGTTAAATCCTGTCTTAGTCCTTGTCCAATATACAGCTTCAGCAGTGCTTCATAAGACATATCTCGATTAGCAGCTACTTTTTTGATGGCGGCTAAGGTGTCTTTTGGAAGAGCCAGAGAGATTGTCTCTTCAAGACGGGGATGTAGTTTTAAGCTATATTCATCTTCTGGTTTGTTCATAGAGTTTCCTTTCATTTCTAGTAGCTTGACGAGCAGAAATTATCTGGTTTCTTTTTCCTTTTTCTACATAGATAACTAACAAAAGATGCTGTTCTAAAGAATAACCCAGAATAAACCGACGTTGTTCACTATTGGTAACAATCTGGGGGGGAGGCGTTTTTCTAGTTGTTCCTTCATGTTTCTTTAGGCATAAGGTGTTTAAAGTGATCGCTATTATTATCTAATCATAGCTTGACAGCTAATGTTTAGTTCTTTGGCCATGATCAAGCCAGATATATTTCCCTTCAACTGATCAGATGTGCGATCATACTGTGATTGATCGACACGATCGTTATCATACATGGGGAACAGAGGAGGTTCACGAATCATTTAGATTTGCTATAGCGTTTACATTATATCATGTTATTATATCACTGGTAACTGATACAGCAGATTCGCTAACTATGTGGCACGGCAAAATCCTGACATTAGACATCTTGTAAAAGTAGGTTCGTAGTTGCGCTTTAGCACTATTTGATTCAGAGGGAAATGCTATATGAAAACATTGGCTAAATGTTCTTTAGAAGATTATCATCAGATGATTGCAGCAGGTATTCTGCGCGATCGTCGTTGGGAATTATTAGATGGCAAAATTTTGGAAATGAGTCCAGAAACCCCGCTTCATTACACTACAGCTAAACGAGGTGTAAAATATTTAGAAGATTTGCTTTCAAACAAGGCTGATGTCC
The DNA here is from genome assembly GCA_007096045.1 of Microcystis novacekii Mn_MB_F_20050700_S1. Classification (GTDB taxonomy): domain Bacteria; phylum Cyanobacteriota; class Cyanobacteriia; order Cyanobacteriales; family Microcystaceae; genus Microcystis; species Microcystis novacekii. The sequence continues at coordinate 2,724 of SFAU01000103.1, forward strand.
GTTTCAATGGACCAATTACCCTATCTGACTCGGAACCCGAACCTGATATTGCCATTGTTCGACTACCAGAATCATCCTACAATGATCGCCATCCAGGTTCTCAAGATATTTTCTGGATTATAGAAATTGCCAAGACAAGCTTAAAGAAGGATTTAGAGATTCAACTGGCAATTTATGCAACGGCTGGAATTGAGGAATATTGGGTTTTAGATTTAGCAACCAAGCAGGTGATTGTATTCAGAAATCCTCAAGGAAGTCAGTACCTTGAAGAATTTAGGGTTGTTCAAGGAGCGATCGCACTTATTCAAATAAATTTTCCTAGTTATTTGTCATAGCTTGCTTTATAATTGCATTAATTTCTGTTGATTTATGGCTGTAGTGTTTTCTATTGTTAAAAACAACTTGTTTAAGTTTAGGAAGAGTTGTGAGAATAGTTAAATTTCCATTTTCGATTACTGTGGAACCCTCAAAATTTAAAAACTCCAAATTATTTAATTTTTTTAAAAAATCCAAAGATTCTATTTTCCCCATGCTATAAAGTTCTAACTTTTTCAGCGAAGTTAGTGATGAAATAAATTCTAAATTATTAATTTTTTTGCAATTGCCAAGTCTTAAGTCTTGTAGTTTCGTCAGATTACAAATTTCTTTGGCTTTAACTAAATTTCTTAAATCATACAATATTAAGGTTTCTAATTCTTTTAATTGAGAAATACCTTCTAGATTAGATATTTTTGATTGTGCAATATCCAAAAATTTTAAATTTTCTAATTTGGAGAATTGATAAAAATCAGAATGTTGCCAATATGTTATTGATAAATTTTCTAGATCAGTATTGTTAAATAAATTATTAGAAAAGTTTTTATTCCAGTAAAGCGTACATTTTTGAAGTTGAGGAAAAAAAGAGAAGTCTAAGGGAGTTTCTGAAAGAATTTCTAAAGATAAAAATATTAAGTTAGAGAGACTGGTTAAACCCTCTAGATTTTCACTGTCTGAGTGTGTGTAGAAGCGAAATTTTTTGATATAATTTTTGATATTTTCGAGAAATAATAAGTTTTTCCATTCACCGGAAGAAAGATACAAATAATCAATGCTGTTTTCCCGAATGAAGTCTTCTACTGAAGAACTCCAAAAATCAAAAACATTTAAGTATAGTTCACCTTTTGCATTAGTGCGTAAGCGAAAATTGGGATTCATTTTAGTCCTTATTATTTACATATTTTAAAGAAATAAAGTCCATATTCAACGGTACGATCAAAAGCTTCTTCTAAAATATAACATCCTAATTTATCCTTGACAAATTGATAGGTTATAACTCCTTTTTTATTTTCACTTTCTCTTAAAATTGACTAGAATCGTAGGTTGGGTTGAACGATAGTGAAACCCAACCCACAAGATTGAAGCATTATAGAGATGATGTTGAGTTTCGTTCTTCAACCCAGCCTACAAGATCAACGATCACTAATGCTGTTGCGCGATCGCTTGCTTCAACTTGTAATTCAGTAAAATGTAGTGGATTGTATCTAGGTTAAGATTGGTGCGTTCCCCAATATCGGATTATGTCAAAGTCCCAAGAGTTTCAGGGAACGCACCCTACGAGAGCCGCGATCGCACTCTAATTTGGGTTAACAATCGATCGCAACTCCACCCCACCGACAATAACGATCGCCCTCACCCACGCTACAAGAGCGGCGATCCCACTCAATAAGTCAATGGGCGGACAAATTTAATATTTTTCCTTGGGTTGACTCTAAAATTGAATCTCGGATAAAAGAACTAGCATTAGTAATCTCTAGGCCAATTAATTCTCCTAAATCATTAAGTTCAGCAGTAATATTTGGATTAATTTCTACACTTTTAGCTTCCGGTTCATC
>SFAU01000104.1 GCA_007096045.1 Microcystis novacekii Mn_MB_F_20050700_S1
CGTAATGCACATAACTTCCCCTTAGACTTGGCTAGTGGCGAACAGGCTCCTGTGGCTCTGATTGCTCCTGCTATCAATGGTTAATTCCTAGTCTGAAGGAAAAGGCACTCCCGCAAGGGAGTGCTTTTTTGTGGCCAAATATTTTATGGTATGTCTAGCCTAGATTATTCATCCAGTCAGTTTAGCTTTGGGGAATAACAATCATCATGCAACTGCTCTTAGCGATAACCGTTTTCTTTTTAAGTGCCTTCGGTACTCTGTTCTGGTTGTCTATACCCTTAGTCATTCAGGTGATTATTGATAAGGTCATCGTCCAGAACTCGCCCGAGATTCTCAACCTATTGGGTGTTTTCTTGATAGTGACGACTCTCATTGCCAGTGCCTCGGAGATCGGCCTAGCCGCTCTCACCGCCGCCATCGTCGGCAACGGTCTGGCGAGGAACCTCTTTCTCAAAGTCGCTGTCACACTCCCTAAAGTTTTGGTCATGCTATTATTAATGGCTATTTACAGTCCTCAACTTGCCTTTGCTTCCACTGGGCTAACCGCCCTAGCCTGTGGGACTTATTACCTTCTCAAAAGAAGCAGATTGGTAGCCGAGTGTAGCTCAGAACCCCTTCCTCTTTCTTTCCGCTTGCCTTTGACCCTAATCGTACTCTTCCTTTTTTGGTATGGGGTTTCCCTAGTCCTCACCGTTCAATTATCGCTAGGTCAGTTGATAGCGTTTATTATTTTAAGTATCCAGTTTGTGGCTTTTTTATTGAGCGTGACGGCGGCCGCTACTAAGCCTATTCATTGAGGGCTGCTCTCATTTGGAGATGCTAATTAGCAGAATCTGCATTAGGAAGCCCGTATAGCTCCTTAACGGACTGGCGGGAGAGAACAATAATCGTGAAGACTCCGAGGATTGTCCCCAAGGGAGTGAATAAGCAGAGGATGCAAGCCATAACGAAGGAAAACCAGTATCTCTGGCGGCGTTTGAGGAATCGCCCCGATACAATGGTAGCAATAGCAACAACTTCTCCTAATATGAAAAATAGGCCACCAACAACGGCGAAAAAATATCCAGCCGCTTGAGGCGGTAAATTCCCAGATGAATGTACTGAAATAGATTCGGTAATGATGAGTAGACCAATAGTAAAGTGGATAAGTGGAAAGAGAAAGAAAAAGGCAAGAATCCCTCCCACAATATAGTGGAAGATTGATAATAATTTGAGATGTTGTCTATCGTTATTCATATTCATTTGCGGGTTCATCCGAGTTTTTTAGGCTAAAGTGATAGATTTATTACAGGATAGAAGAACTCGTATCTCAAAATTGCGAAACCCATATCCACATCGCTTTATTACCTTGAGCTTATTGTTGAGACTTTCAACACAACCATTACTAATCGATGCTCAAAGTAGGCAGTCATTTCACCAAACCAGTTAGCTTACGACTCTCACAACCAGATCTTGGACAAATAGCTGATTTATCCTTTACTTCTAATTTCACGAAAATCATGTCGTCTATTATGCTAATCTCAACTGGTTTATGAGTCTGGAAATTTAGGATTTCTTCAAAAATCTGTAGTGATGATTTAGGATGATTGAGGGAAATCATAATAGTTTTATACTTAGTTGTTATAAAATTTATGGGTCTCTCTATTATTATAAAGCCTCAAAACGCTGAATTGATATCTGATTTTATCTTCCTAAGAGTAAATTTAATACTTTCTTAACCAACTAGGATGTTGCTTTTAGCCTACTGAACTCAGATAAGCCCTAATTGATCATAACTGAGAATTTCTTTAGCATAAGCTATGATTTTTTGTCGATTAGAATGGGTAAATGGGGAATCAGGAATAGTAAAAAGGCAATATTCGCCGTCAATCTGGTTAAATAATCAGTAAATTCCCTAAAAAATGACATATTCTAGAGAATATGTCCTTAGAAACAGCGATTATGAGATTAAAATTTCTCTGGCCTTTAGTTTTAGGATTATCTATTGTTATTATTGACAATGGGCAATATTTGAGAGCAGAAACGGTAACTTTGAGCGCCAGTCAACGTCAACAACTGCGATCGCCAGATGCTAAGATTATTTTACCTAACTATATCCCCCCCGGATTTCGGGCCAGCGAGATTAAAATTCTCGAAGAAGAGAGGAAAGGATACGCAATCCTCTTTGAAAATGCCGAGAATAGCTGTTTTTTGGTGGAAGGAATCGAAAACGCCAGGGGCGATGATGGTTTAGAATTAGAGGGAACCCTAGGGATCAATTCCCCATTATTTGGAGAAGGATACTGGCTTAATTATGGTACACCCAAAAACTCGGAATTAAGGCAACAATTCCCCGAACCCGATTTGTATTCCGATTGGATGAAAATGGGAGAATATTTTTATCGTCTCAGTGGGGCATTAATTGCCCGGGAGGAGTATGATTATCCTAATTGCCGTCAAGATATTTCCCCATCGGAAGCAGTTAAAATAATCGAATCTTTTGGAGATAACAATTAAATTGAATTTATCTACAGTCATTTCTAATCTACAACAAAAAAGCAAGGAGCGGTTAGCTTGGTTTGATTTTTGCTGGTTAGGATTAGTAATAATTTTGGGACTGGTTATTAGGTTAACACAATTAACTAGCAAACCTCCCTGGACGGATGAATTTGCCACTATGGTTTTTAGTATTGGCAATAATTACCAAGTAGTGCCGTTAAATCAAATAATTTCCCTGGCCACTTTATTCGCACCCCTCCAGAGCAACCATCAGGCAACTATTGCCGATGTAATTAAGTTAGTTATTCAGGAGGACAATCATCCACCTTTATATTTTATTCTCGCCTATCTCTGGAATAAATTATTCTTTGATCGGGGAGAATATGTATCTTTAGAAGGAATGCGATCGCTGGCAGTGTTTTGGGGAGTTATTTCGATTCCTTTAATTTATTTTATCAGTAAATTGGTCTTTAAATCCGGCTTGATCGCTTTTTTAGCGGCGATTTTAATGGCGGTTTCTCCCTACGGGGTTTTTATCTCCCAAGAAGCGCGACATTATACTTTAGCGGTTGTATTTGTCCTCATATCTTTAGGCTGTTTTCTTAAGGCAAGCAGCAGAATTATCCACCGTCAGAGAATATCCCATACTTTGGTTTTTTTCTGGTTAATTGTCAACTGTCTAGGGTTATTAGTCCACTATTTTTTTAGTTTAACTATCCTCGCAGAAGCGATAACTTTATTATTGATTTTATCCAATCAAATCAAACAAAAAAATTTTTGGATAACTAATTGGTGGCGTTTAAGTTTAGTTTTTTTAGGTAACTTGAGCTTTATTATTATTTGGTTTATCACCTTTGTACCCAAAGATTATGGCAATCAGATGACTGGTTGGATTCAGAGAGACAATGATAGTTTTTTAGCCGTAATTAGCCCCTTTTTTCAGTTACTGGGAACATTAATAACTATGCTTTCCCTGCTCCCCGTTGAATCAGAATCCTTAATAATTATCTTGATTTCTGGGGCAATAATGATCGGGTTTTTTCTCTGGATTATCCCACAATTAAAAACAGCTTGGCTAGACTCCTATCAACCAGAATTAGGCATTCTCTCGGCATTTTTTCTCAGTTCAATTGCTATTTTCTTTGTCATCACCTATCTGCTTTTGATCGATATTACCCGGGGAGCTAGATATAGTTTTGTTTACTTTCCCTCGGTAATTTTAATTCTAGCAATTCTATTAGATAATTGTTGGCAAAGGCAGCGGAAAAAAATCGTAATTATTGTAATTATCATGGCTTTAATTAGTTCCCTAAGCGTTACTTTTAATTTAGGCTATCGTAAGTATTATCGCCCCGATAAATTAGTTACCACCATCGAAAATAATAGCCGTTATCCGTTAGTAATTGCCACTAGCTATAGGAGTTTAGTGCAGGTGGGAGAAATGATGGGAATTGCTTGGGAATTTAACCAAAGATTTCCCGATAAAAACCCTAAGTTTATCTTAGTTAACTCAGAAGAAAAGCCAAATTTTAATCTGTCATCTTCTCCCCCTTTTGAATTATGGTTAATCAATTTCCATTCTTCAATAGATTTATCGGACTGTCAACTCTCAGAGTTATCCTCCAATTATGTAACAGGTTATCAATATCAAAAGTTTCTCTGTGGGCGATCGATGGAGTATAATAATGAAGTTAAGTAGGGCTATTAACTATGATTATTTGGGTAAATGAACAGATTGATCCCTGTGGTTTAGTACAAGCTTGTATTGCCTGTCAAGACGAACAAGCGGCAAAAGATTGTCATCAAAGTTGGTTAACCAATCTTACGGACGAACAAAAACAAGCGGGGTGGGTAGCAGTTTTAAGAACCGTAGAATCTTGGGATGATGTACCAGTAAATGCTCTGAAGTTAAGTTATTAACTCTCCTGCAACAATCAAAAATCTTCCGCTATCAGTGTTATCAGTTATGGGTGCATCCCACATTTGCAGAAATACCGATAATCAGCAATTATCAGTGACTCTTAAATTAGTACAAAAATATGAACAATCGCGTGTAAGCATCTCACCGAAAAGCTAATGCGCGGGGGGTTTGGGGGCGGCGCCACGCCCCCAACGGGGGGTTTGGGGGGTAGAACC
>SFAU01000105.1 GCA_007096045.1 Microcystis novacekii Mn_MB_F_20050700_S1
ACCGACCCAAACGCCTTGGCAGAGTCCGACCTCTGGGTTTTCAGTGGAGACATTGAGAATCTAAGCTGTCTCGTTGAACAAGGAATTTCCGATAGTGATAGGTCAAGAATCCCCCGTCAAGCTGCGCTGTGACGGTGGGAGTATGTCAAAAAACGATGGCAACCTGAAGAAGAAAAATTACGGGTTTTAACTGACAGCGTTTCTCATAAAGATTAAGATGTCCGCCACGAATAAGGAAAAATGGTAATAGGGGATTGATTGGCAAGATGGCTGGATTGGGGGATTTGTCAGTAATCAGTGAGGGGGAGTAGCTGCGGATATCTAATGGCTATCCCTTTTTACTCAAAAAATATGGTATGATAAGAAATTGTCAGTTTTACGAAAGCCGATGAAAACGGAAGAGATCATCAAATCAATCGAAGCCGAGTATCTCAAGAGCGATCTGCCCATTATCCATGTCGGTGACACGATCCGGGTAGGGGTGCGAATCGTCGAAGGAGATAAAGAGCGGATTCAGCCCTACGAGGGCATTGTCATCGCCAAACGCCATGGCGGTATCAACGAAACGATTACAGTACGCAAAGTCTTCCAGGGTGTGGGAGTAGAAAGAGTCTTCCTGCTCCACTCGCCGCGCATTGCCAGTATCAAGATCATCCGTCGTGGTAAAGTACGTCGGGCGAAACTCTACTATCTGCGCGATCGGGTTGGCAAAGCCACCAGGGTACAAGAACGTTTCGATCGCCCCCTCTAAAAAATTTCCGGCGACAGCCTAACCAAGAAAGTTGCTTAATCGCCAACAACCACGCTATAATGAATAGGGGCTTTAGAAAAGCCAAATAGTTTAGCGAATGGGCGCTCTTAGTTCAGTTGGTAGAACGCAGGTCTCCAAAACCTGATGTCGGGGGTTCAAGTCCTCCAGGGCGCGTTTGGTAATCACCAAGCCGATAACTGCAAAGGACAGAATCCAAATGTCTGGGGGTTAGTGTGGGTTGTCCGGTGAAAATGATAAGTTAAGGATAGCTTGAGTATCATTTTAAGGAGTAGCGATCGTGGCCAAAAAAGAAACCCTAGAAAAAGACACGAGCGACAAGAAAGAGGGAAGCTCCTTTCAGGTCAAGGAATTCGTCAATGAAACCAAAGAAGAACTCGCCAAAGTCGTCTGGCCTTCCCGTCAGCAACTTTTGAGTGAATCAGCGGCGGTGATGTTAATGGTGACTTTGGTAGCCACTCTCATCTATCTGATCGATAAATTCTTTGCCTGGGGTGCGGGGAAGGTGTTCCCATGAATCTAGAAGAAGAGCAGTTTCCCGAAGAAGTCAATCTGGGCAACCTACCAAAAAAACCCCGTTGGTATGCCGTGCAGGTGGCTTCCGGTTGTGAGAAACGGGTCAAGGCCAATTTGGAACAGCGCATCCACACCCTCGATGTGGCCGATCGCATTCTGCAAGTCCAGATTCCCCAAGCGGCCACCGTCAAGGTCCGCAAGGATGGTTCTCGGCAACACGGCGAGGAAAAAGTCTTCCCCGGCTATGTCCTGATCAGAATGATTATGGATGATGACGCTTGGCAGGTGGTGAAAAACACCCCCCACGTGATCAACTTTGTTGGGGCCGAACAAAAACGCCACTACGGACGCGGCCGCGGTCACGTCACCCCGCTACCCTTGAGTATGTCAGAAGTTGATCGCATCTTCAAACAAGCTGAGATTCAAGAACCCGTCGTCAAAATCAATATGGAAGTTGGCGATCAAATCTTGGTTCTATCCGGTCCGTTTAAGGACTTTGAAGGGGAAGTGATCGAAGTTAGTCCCGAGCGCGGCAAACTCAAGGCCCTGCTCTCCATTTTTGGTCGGGATACCCCGGTCGAATTGGAATTTAATCAAGTCGAAAAACAAAACTAAATCATGGCTAAAAAAGTCGTCGCAATTATTAAACTAGCTTTACCTGCTGGTAAGGCTAACCCTGCTCCTCCGGTCGGTCCTGCTTTGGGTCAACACGGGGTAAATATTATGGCGTTCTGTAAAGATTACAACGCTAAAACCGCCGATCAGGCCGGGATGATCATCCCTGTGGAAATCTCCGTTTTTGAGGATCGGAGTTTTACCTTTGTCCTCAAAACTCCCCCCGCTTCCGTTCTCATCCGCAAAGCGGCCGGTGTGGAAAGAGGTTCCAACGAACCCAACAAGAAATTTGTCGCCACCATTACCCGCGACCAATTACGGGAAATCGCCCAGACTAAACTGCCCGATCTTAACGCTAACGACATCGAAGCGGCCATGAATATTGTGGCGGGAACGGCCAGAAATATGGGTGTCAAGATCTCAGACTAAATCTTATTACGGGGAGAAGTTAAGCTTCGTTATTACCCAAGGAGCAACAAATCAGATGGTAAAAAAAGTTTCACGACGTTTGCGAGATGCCCAGGCTAAGGTAGAAAATAAAGCCTACGAGCCATTAGAAGCACTGACATTATTAAAGGAATTAGCGACGGCGAAATTCGACGAAACCGCCGAAGCTCATATTCGTTTAGGTATCGATCCTAAATATACCGACCAACAACTGCGGACAACGGTAAGTTTACCCAAAGGAACCGGACGCACGGTGCGAGTAGCGGTGATTACTCGCGGGGAACAGGTACAGGAAGCGAACAACGCCGGGGCCGATATCGTTGGTTCAGAAGAATTAATCGAAGAAATCGCCAAGGGGATGATGGATTTCGAGGTGTTAATCGCCACCCCCGATATGATGCCGAAAGTGGCTAAATTAGGTCGTCAACTCGGTCCACGGGGTTTAATGCCTTCACCGAAAGGGGGAACCGTAACCACGGATTTAACGGGAGCAATCTCTGAGTTTAAAGCGGGTAAATTGGAATTCCGGGCCGATCGCACTGGGATCGTTCACGTTCAATTTGGTAAAGCTTCTTTTAGCGCCGAGGATCTGTTAGTCAATTTGAAAGCTTTACAGGAAACGGTGGACAAAAACCGTCCTTCCGGGGCCAAAGGTCGTTACTGGCGTACAGTTTATGTTTCTTCCTCCATGGGGCCATCGATTCAAGTGGATATTAGCTCCCTGCGGGATCTGAAATTAGCCGAAGGTTAATGACAGTTATTTTTCTTTGAAAAAGCCTCCAATCACTTGGAGGCTTTTTTTTGTGATTTTATCTATTCTAAGATCATTGATTTTCATTTTTTGGTTCTTCTATAATCAATACAGCCTGATATTGTCCTTCTTTTAAATTTGAAGGAACTTGTACGGTTAATTGACCTTCATTGTTAACGAATGCTGCAACTTCAATGGTTTTCATGTTAACATATCTCTCTTCATTTTCTGCTATAATCTTAACGGTAGAAGCATCCTTATCTGCTAAAGAACGAGCATACTTTCCTCTCACTGCACTTTTTAAATGAGACTCTGTTAAAGCCTCAGAATAATCATCTAACATTTCCTCATCTTTGAGGGGATCATTCATTACTTTGTTCGTAGATTTTTCTTTCATGTTTAGTTACTCTCCTAGCACTAATGATTCTGATGTTTCCTTGTCTTTCAGTATGAACAACTAAAAGCAAGCGGTTTTGACTATAATAACCAATTGTCAAAAAACGATCTTCTAAGATTGAATGAGTGGGATCATCTAAAGTCAAAGAATAGGCATCTTCAAAGACAGTTTTAGCCTCATTAAAAGAAATATCATGTTTTCTCAGATTTGTCTTAGCTTTGTCTTCATCCCATTCAAAATTAGCCGCTACCATCTCAATTATAGACAATAAATAAAATAAAGTGGGAAATTTTTTTCCCACCTTACTATGGTAAACCTTATCCTTTCGGGATCGCTCTATGATTAGCAACAGGATTAGAACAAAAGAAACGGCTCTTCTAGGTTCTGTGTGATAATTTTTGCTTATAGAATCGTGAAATGTTCACGGGGAAAGACTTTTAGGACTATTTTACTGAAGAAACTATCAGTATAGACCCCGTTTGCACACAAAAACAAGAACCTTAATTAAGTAGGTAGGCGTTAAAAATTATCAGACACCCTCCTTATCAAGGGTAGGGTTGATTCATGAATCAACCCTACCTTATCAAAGGGGGTAGGGGGGATTTTTAATTTAATTATAACCAGCTACTTATGCTTGATTGAGATTGGGAAACCACAAAAGCAGCAAGAACAACCACAGACGACCAAAACAAGAACGAACTGAACAATTAATGAATGCTTGTTTCCCTCATCTTTCTGGTGCAATTAATTGGGAATGCTGGGCCGATCGCACCGGGATCGTTCACGTTCAATTTGGTAAAACTTCCAAAGGCATCCAAGGGATTGGGGGTGTTTTTTTAGCTTGATCGCCCGATTGATATAGAATCAAAAGGCTACACTCAAGATTAATCGCTTGAATTATTCTCTTGTATCTGTTCTTAAAGCCAGCGTGTGGATTGTAGATTCCCCTAATACCCGTATTTTAGCCCCTAGTGCGATCGCTCTTGGTAACTTTGATGGTTTGCACCTAGGTCATCAAACCGTCCTACAGCCAATTTTTCAGGATGACCCTGCTTATCCCACCGTTGTTAGTTTTACTCCCCACCCGCGGGAATTTTTTACGGGAGAAAAATGGCAGTTATTAACTCCTCTAGGGGAAAAGGTGGAGGTTTTAGAGAATTTAGGCGTTAAACAATTAGTTTTACTGCCTTTCTCTGCTCAATTAGCTTCCCTGACTCCCTTGGCTTTTATCAAACAGATTTTAGTAGAAAAATTACAGGCTAAATTTATCAGTGTTGGTCAAGATTTCCGCTTCGGTTATCGTCGTCAAGGTACAGCGGAAGATTTATTACAGATCGCCTCTCAATTTAATGTTAAAGTCGAGATTGTGGGTTTAAAAAACTGTGGGACGGGACGAATTAGTAGTTCTCTAATTCGTCAAGCTTTGGCAGCAGGAAACGTTGAGCAAGCTGGACAAATGTTAGGTCGTCCCTACAGTTTAACTGGTCGCGTGGTCATCGGGCAACAGCTAGGCAGACAATTAGGTTTTCATACCGCTAATCTACAGGTTCCCCCCGATAAATTATTGCCGCGATTGGGGGTTTATTGCGGTTGGGTACATCTCGATGGTTCTCGCTTACCGGCAGTTATGAATATCGGTTATCGTCCCACGATCGAGGGAAAAACTATCAGTGTGGAAATTCATTTATTGGATTGGTCGGGCAATGTATATGATCGTATTTTAACGATGGATTTAGTGCAATTCCTGCGACCAGAACAGAAATTTAATTCTCTCGATCGATTAAAAAATCAGATCGAGATAGACTGCGATCGCTCTCGGTTAATTCTAACTTCTGTCACCGACAACTCCTAATATTTTTGGTATTCTCTTTCCACTTTACCCACCGCTTTCAATAAAGGAGAATCGAGGGAATCGATCCAATCAGCTACTTCTCGCGCTAATCCTAGGGTAACAATGCCTTGAGACGGTGGTAATTGACCAGCTAACGCCTGACTTTTGATCGTTTTCAGGACAGAAATTAAACCCTCAATTCGAGTCAATATTTCTGTTTCCCGCATCTGTTCGGCCACGGTAATAGCTTGGTCAATCGATCGAACTAATTCCCTTATTTTCGTTTCCATAATATTCTAGCGACACCAAAGAGATGTAAGGGTTAGTCCTCGCCCCTCTCCCCATTCTATATTGGCATCTCGCGAGTCTTTAATAAAAGTTTGCTGACCACCACCGTGATAACAATAAGGTGGATTCTGGGGGGCGACAAGTCCTTGATAAACCGTTGTTCCTGCCGGCAAAGTCACCGATATTACTTTGGTCGCTTGATTGGGAGGATTCCACTTTTGATCGAGGGCTAAATTTCTGATCGCCTCCACATTGGTTGCATATTGATCCGTGGTCAGAAAACGACCTTTTTTGTAATTTTCGTCACTATAATAACGGAAAAAAGTCTGGGGTTTTTCTAGGGTAACTGCCTGACATTCACTATTGCGAAAAGTGATGGCAATATCTGGAGGAAGAGGACAGGAAGTGGCTTGATCTTGAGCCAATATTTTCCCAGAATTGAACGTAAAATTTTCGGGTAAACTATTGGTTAATGTACTGGCAGCGATGCCTAAAACAAGACTAAAAACGAGCGAACTGGCTTTCATCTTCACTGATTAAGAGAAATTCTTTTCGATTTTATCAGACTGAACCGACTGAAAATATTGATTTCGCCCACTGGCAACAATTCTTCACTAATTTTCTTCATCCTCGCCACCCTAACCCTGATTAGCTCCCTAGCAGAAAATTTCTCGCCATTGTCTGTCAACTTTCCTCGCTAGTGTGGGCAAATTGGGAAAAGAATCGTTAAGATCAAAAAAACTTAACATTAATCTTCTTGACAAAATACCCCATTTGTGCTATGAGAGACGCTATTGATATTTTGATGGAAAATTTGAGCCAGAGCATCGTCGGCCAAACCGAATCGATTCGCATTGTGCTGGTGGCCTTACTCAGTGGTGGTCACGCTCTCCTGGAAGATGTCCCCGGAGTCGGCAAAACCCTGTTAGCTAAATCCTTAGCGCGTTCAATTAACGGTCGTTTCCAACGGGTACAATGCACCCCCGACCTGCTCCCTAGTGATATCACAGGAACCACGATTTGGAACCCCAACAGTCGCGAATTTGAATTTATCCCTGGCCCCGCTTTTGCTAACGTCCTGTTGGCCGATGAAATCAACCGGGCCACCCCGCGCACCCAATCGGCACTTCTAGAAGTCATGGAAGAAAAACAAGTTACCATCGATGGAGAAGTGCGGCCGGTCCCCCAACCCTTCTTTGTTATTGCCACCCAAAATCCGATCGAATATCAAGGCACTTTTCCGCTTCCAGAAGCACAAATGGACCGTTTTGCCGTTTGCCTGAGTTTGGGTTATCCCAGCGCCACAGAAGAATTAACAATGTTACAAAGACAGCATTCTCAGGAGACGGTTAAATCCCTAGAAGCTTGTATTTCCTTAGAACAGGTGGGAGAATTGCAAAGATTAGTCAGTCTGGTCAAGGTAGCTCCTACTTTACAGCAATATATCGTCGATTTAGTCCGCGCTACCCGTGATCACGAAGATATTAGTTTAGGAGTCAGTCCCCGGGGTTCTGTTGTCCTGCAAAAAGCAGTGCAAGCTTACGCTTTCCTCGAAGGTCGCGATTATGCTATCCCCGATGATGTTAAGTTGATTACTCCCTACGTCTTCTGCCATCGTCTGATTCCTAGTCACGGTCGTCAAGCTAAAGCTATCGTAGAAAGACTTCTGCAATCGGTGGCGATCGAGGATCGCATCTATGCTTAAATTTCAGTTATCGATGAACGGTAAGTTACAGGGTATTTCTAAATTCTGCCAAATTGGTGGAGCCGATCTATTAATTGCTAGTATTGTCTTAGCTAACTAAAGGCTTGGGTAAAAAATATTTAGTGAGTCCACGGAAAATCTGCTCTCAGGAGAAAACAATGTTTTGTTCACAGTGTGGAACTAAAAGTGGACATCTCTAAAAATTATCACCCGATCAGAGCTTGCTTTGATGCTTACTCGCATTTAAAATATCCACCTTCTTTATCCTTAGACGGGTTTTTACACCAATCGTTAAAATCAATGACAAAGGAGCTTGGTCTAAATTCTTTCTGCCAAAAGTTCAAGGTTTTAACTTTATTACTCTCGTTAATACCTTCAACAACTGTAGCATACCATTGTTTACGTTTATAGATATTAATTTTTTCTTTTTTTAAGAGTGGATCTTCTGTGTTTTTTTGTAGTTTTTTTGCTTGTTCCTTCTCGTATGTTGCACCCTGTAAATTAGTGTCGCTACCAATCACAATAGCCAATTTTTTATTTGCTGGATATTGATTTATGCTTATGCTTGTCAAAACTTCCGTGGCTTTCTCTGAAAGTTTGGGAGATCGCTTGTCATAATTTGTCGCTATGCTTTGTAAAAGTTGTGTCGCTGCCTTTAAATTATTGTCGTCTGAATTTTTTCCAATTTCTCCAATCGCCTCAATTGCATCTGAGGCTAAAGCTTTAGCCTCAGATGTATCTTCATAATTAGCTTGAGAATTGGCTTTATCTGAATCCTTTAGAGGAATTAATTTTAAAACAATTTTCCCAAGAATAGTAATAGACGCTTCACTGGGATTAAATCGGGCTAAATTAATTGCTAACTCTTCATTTCCATTTCCTAGTGATGCAATGACTATAATAGCATTTTCTTTGGCCGCTTGATTATTAGGAATAGACGTTCCATTTCTTTCACCTATTAAATAAGGCATAAATTTCTCTACTGTTTCAACTCTTTTTATATAGAGTTATTGTTGACGGAAATAATAATTGGTTAGACCTGTAAACGTTCCTCCTATAGCTCCTCCTATAGTTGTAAATAATAAAGTTACCACGATTTTACTAATATCCCAGAAATCTTTTTTATCTTTCTTCTCGTTTTTCTCTTTATTATTCATAATTCATCCCCTCTAAGCTCTGGATAGCATCGATTTATGATGTAGTCTGCATACCCTAAAAAATTCAACAAACGGTGAGTTTTCCCAGCGTCCCCCCTATTCTGAAAAAACTCACCAGAAGCCTTTATCTGGCCCCTCACACCTGATCGAATCGGTCTCCTATCCGAACTGTCCCGTATCGATCCATTCACTCTTGATTAGCGACCACCAATCAGTTGCCAGACCATCGAGGACGTACTTGTAGGGCAGCCAGCCGTAGCCGGCGCTTCCCCATCCTGTCCCCCAAGAGTTGCGGATGAGCAAGGCACCGGTGGTTTCAATGCCACCCGCATTGGTGTTCTTGATCTTGAGGTTGTCGTCGTAACCAACTGCGTCAATGGCGTGACCGCCGAGAACTCTCTCGCCCGGAGTCGGATAAGGGATCTTACCTGTCGTGTTGGCCTGATTGATGGAACTGTAAACAGTAAAGCCAAACATCGAGGGCAGACCTTTCGACAATTCGGTTTTAATCCGAGCTAACAGTGCGTCTCTTGCCGTCCCGGGCGGATCGAGGCGGTAGTAGGAAATCGCCTGATAGCTTTGGGCAAAAGCGTAGCAGAATGCCGACGGCTCTTTGTCAAAATCAGCGATATTGTAGGGATAGTATTCTTCTGGAGGTACGCCAAACAAGGTGAGGGCGTACATTGTTGAGCGCAAGAAGGCCCCCGTATCTCCCGTCCATTTGAGCAAGTTGCGCGTCACTTTGTAAAGAAAGAGGCGCGAGGCATCTATGTGTTTGCCAAAAGCTCGCCGCTCAAAATACTCCACCAGTCCGACACCGGCGTGGGCCGTACAAGAACCGATAGTTTTTTGATCCTCCATGGGGGAACACCACGCCCTCAAGTCCACGCTGGCTGGCAGCGCTGCTGGGGCAGATGTCGTTGCTCCCACTTTGGCCAGCATTTGCTTGACAGATGGCTGTCCCAAAGCTTGCAGTTTGGACGGTACGCGTTCAGATTGGAAAGTGACATCACGAATATCGGGATAGTCAGGCAACCACCCCATTGCAGGAATTACAAATGTTTCAGTCATTTTTTCTTTCCTCCTAAGTTGTTACTCACTAGCCCCCAGCTGTCTGAGAAGCCTTTACTCCAGGACTTGGAGCGTGACAGTAAATCGTTCGACAATTGACGGCTCTCCCTGCCACTCTCGCCAAAGCTTAAGCCTTAGTTGGTCTATCCCAGCCCGTTGCACTTTAAAGGTCAGGATTCTCTGACCGCCCCCGCCGACTCTCGACTCTATCGCAGGTACATACTCAGAGGCCTGCAGCTTCACTAAATCGCTCCCGCCGCCATCAAGCGCCCACTGAAAGCCGGTAGTGGGATTCTCGTCGAGGGACAGTAGCAGTAGGTCGTTGACCTGCATGGTGATGGATTTGCCGTTGTCAGTGCGAGTAAGGGTTAGCATTGTATCTTGACCGTTCCCTCCTTTCGGGTTCCACTCTGTCGCCCCACAGCCCTGGAAAAAGACCGGGGAAAGCACGAGGATTAGAGTTATGACAATCGCGACGGCCCACTTAAGAGAACGATCCATTATTTTCCTCCCTCGTCTCTATAACGGCCACAGGGATTTACTCTCGTTATTGCAGTTAGGAAATCGCGCCAAGCGCAGAA
>SFAU01000106.1 GCA_007096045.1 Microcystis novacekii Mn_MB_F_20050700_S1
AGATGGTAGAATTAAACCGATGCTCCGTTGCTGATATTCTGGTCGGATTTCATCCCCCGCAAAGGTGAGTATCTTGTCGAAAAATCTAGCGGGGGCATTCATCCGACATTTTAGGTAATCGGCGGGGAAAGCAGTCCTAGAATCGGTTTAACCAGTGCGTTGACTAAACCAATAACTGCCCCCGCAACCATGGCCACAATAAAGCTATCGACTTTAACGCCGGGGAAAATAATATCAACCACCAATAAGTAGTCGTGCAAAATTAATTTCCTAGTGAAGATAGGCAAGAGGCACTCTTGCAAGAGGCAAGAGGTGGTTAGATATGTGTAATTAATTTTGCTTAGGTACTTAAACTCAGGGCAGTGGCAAGAATATTTAAAAGAATGCCGATCATGAATTTCTCCTTATAGCGGTTCTCGTTGGCGTGAGGCACATACAGATGACTGTAACGCTTATCCAGTAAGGCATCTGCTGTACTTCATCCAATCAGGAACCGCTATAGTTTTTCTGCGATCATTGCCATTTTATGGCAAATTTAAGGAGAGCAAGCTTAATATATAGCGTTTCCTGTTCGCACTAGGTACATTATCGATGTTGAAAAGCTTAATTAGCAAAGGTTTAACTGTGCCACACAGGTGTGAGAAACGCTAGAGACTCCGTAATGTTCACTTTTACAGCCGAAATAATAATTTAAGGACAGCGAAAGAGATCGTCGCCCGGGGAAGTCAGCCCATCGTACAATCTAGTACAACTTTCTTGCCTCAACGCTCCGACCTGCTGCTGTCTGCTTTTACTTATAGTTGCAAAGGCTATGTCATCAAGCACCGGTAAATATCTATCCCCATCCCAACGTCAGCAACTTCTCGAAATCTTAACAGAACCGAATATCTCTGATGTTGATCGCAAACGGATTCGAATCATTCTCCTCGCTGACGAGGGCAAATCCCAGAACGAGATCCGTAAGCTTCTCGATTGTACTGCCGCCACCGCCAGTAAATGGATACTGATCGCCGAGAGTGGCAAGATCGATCGCTGGCAGAAATACCGCCGCGGTCGCCCGTCGAAAGTTGATCAACCTTACCTCGATCGCCTCAAGGAACTGATTAGTAAATCCCCCCGGGATTTCGGCTATTCCTTTAAGCGATGGTCGGGAGTTTGTTTAGCGCAGCATCTAGAGAAAGAATTCGGGGTCGCGCTCACCCCCACCCACATCAATCGCCTCCGCAAACAGCTACAGCCGATCCGCATCGTCGATCTTTCCCCTTCAGCCAAAGCTTAAAACAACTATGCTCGATACTCACAGCCTCGTCAATCCCTGGCCGGAATTCCTGTCCGAAACCCAGTGGCGGAGTCTCCAGAAAACGGCGATCGCTATCTCTCCCGAAGCGGGTACCCTGTCCCTACAGCCCGGATTATACCTAGTCGTTCGCGGCAAAGTTCGGATAGCGAACTCGCAGCAAAAAGAGATGATCTCGCTCAAAACCGAGGAATTTTTCGGAGAATTCACCCTCTTTCCCCGATCGGGTTTTCTGCCCTACTCGGTGCGAGTCTCGGTGAAGGCGGAACTACTTCTTATCCCCGAGTCCGCGCTGAGGCCGATCCTGAAAAAACACCCCGCCCTGAAAAAAACATTACTGCAACGGGCGCGGGAAATTGAGCAAGTTCTTGGGACGAAGGCAGAAGAAACGGACAAAAAAAGCGATCGAACCTATTTTCCCTCTCCGGCGCAGCGGTTAGGTCACTGGATCGGGCAATCCCTCCACCGTTATCCATTCTTCGAGCAACAGTCTGCCTCCGATTGCGGGGCGGCCAGTTTAGTCATGATCGCCCGTTATTGGGGCAAAAGAATCAGCGTCAACCGTCTCCGGGAACTGGCCAACGTCAACCGCGACGGAGCATCCCTGAAGGGACTGATCACGGCAGCGGAAAATATCGGCCTCTCCACCCGTCCAGTAAAAGCGACTCTAGAGGGATTAGTTAAACAACCCCTACCGGCGATCGCTCACTGGGAAGGCAAACACTTCGTTGTGATCTGGAAAATTACCGCCAAACAGGTGATTATTGGCGATCCGGCGATCGGGCAATTAACCCTAAGTCGTGCCGAATTCGCCAGTAAATGGACGGGATTCACCCTTCTGCTGCAACCGAACCAGAAATTTCGGGACACAAAAGAGGATAAAGCCTCACTTTGGCAGTTTTATCGCTTACTGGAACCCCATTGGTTCGTGCTGCTGGAAATTTTCGTCGCCTCGCTTTTTATCCAGATATTCGGCCTAATTACGCCGATTTTCACCCAGTTAATCCTCGATCGAGTGATCGTGCAGGGGTCGTTAACCACCCTTTGGGCGATGGGTATCGGTGCGCTAATTTTCGGGGTTTTTCGGGTGGCAATTACTGGTTTACGCGCCTATCTTCTCGATCACACCGCTAATCGCATCGATACGGCATTAATCACCGGTTTTATCCGTCATACTCTCAGCCTGCCCCTCGGTTACTTCGAGTCCCGCTATGTGGGCGATATTATCTCGCGCGTCGGGGAAAATCGCAAGATCCAGCGTTTTCTCTCTGGGGAAGCTCTCTCGATTTTACTTGACTTATTAACGGTTTTCGTGTATGTAGCGGTGATGTTCCGCTATAGCTGGCAATTAGCCCTCATCAGTTTAGCGATCGTGCCACCGTTCTTTCTGCTGGCGTTAATTTCTACCCCTTTTCTCCAGCGAATATCCCGGGATATTTTTCAGGCGATCGCGAAAGAAAGCAGTTACCTGATCGAGATTTTAACCGGTATTCGTACCGTCAAATCTACCGCGACAGAGCGCTCGACCCGTTGGCACTGGGAAGACCTTTTCTCAGTGGAAGTAAAGAAAAATTTCTCTGGGCAGATTATCGGCAATAATCTCCAGATATTCAGTAATCTGATCGAATCTTTAGCGACGACGGGGTTACTCTGTTTCGGTGCCTATCTAGTGATTCAAAACCAATTATCGATCGGACAATTAATCGCCTTTAATATGCTTTTTGCCCAGATCATCGCGCCTTTTCAACGCTTAACCGTTCTCTGGACGCAATTTCAAGAAGTCAATATCGCTGTCGAACGCATTAACGATGTACTAGACGCAAAGCCGGAGGAGAATTTAGAGGAACTTTCCCGTCAGTTTCTCCCAGAATTACAGGGACATATTCGCTTTGAAAATGTCACCTTTCGCTACCACACTGACAGCGATCGCAATGTTTTAGAGAACCTGAGTTTTGAGATTTTACCCGGTCAAACCGTTGCCCTCGTCGGTCGGAGCGGTTCGGGAAAAACCACGATCTCGAAATTACTGATCGGCCTCTATCCCCCCACCGACGGTAAAGTCTCGATCGACGGTTACGATCTGAGTACGATCGCCCTCAGTTCCCTACGACAACAGGTGGGAGTCGTCGATCAAGATACATTTTTGTTCGGTTCTACGATTCGGGAAAATATCAGTTTAGGACATCCCGATCTCCCCCTAGAATCGGTTATCGAGGCGGCAAAATTAGCGGGAATTCATGACTTTATCCAATCGCTTCCAATGGGTTATGAAACTCAAATCGGCGAGGGTGGGGGACTACTTTCTGGGGGACAGAGACAACGGATCGCCATCGCTCGATCGTTGATGGGAGAACCGCGGCTTTTAATCCTCGATGAAGCCACTTCCCACCTCGATACAGAATCAGAGCAGATCATACAAACAAATCTCCAGAAAATTCGGCAGAATCGCACGATGGTGATTATTGCTCACCGTCTTTCCACAGTACGGAACGCAGATCTGATTCTCGTCCTTGATCGAGGGATATTAGTCGATCAAGGAACCCACAAAGAATTAATGTCCCGTCCCGGTATTTACCGGAATTTAAACTCTAATCAATTGAGTGAATAACTATGACAACCAATCTAGACAGAGAGCGCGATAACTGGTCTTTCCAGACCAAGGAATTGATCGATACTTTACCCCTACCCTGGACGCGGGGTTTACTCTATTTTCTGATTATTTTCGTCTCGATCGTTCTCCCCTGGGCGATATTCTCAAAAGTCGATGAAACCGGTGTCGGCCCGGGAAAACTGGAACCCCAAGGGGAAACAGTCAAACTCGATGCAATCACCGCAGGAGAAGTGGAAAAAATCTATGTCCGTGAAGGACAAGAGGTGAAAGCAGGACAACCGATTTTAACCCTAGATTCCTCTTTAATCGGCAAGGAAATACAACAAATCGAGGAGAAAATAGAAGGACAAAAAAGCCGTCTTTCCCAACAGAAACTTGTCAAAAGTCAGTTAGAGATTTCTTTAACCACCCAAAGCCAACAAAATCGCGCGGCGGCAGCGGAAAAAGAAGCCTCGATCGAACAAGCGCGGGAGAATGTGGAGGCATTAATCAAGAAGGCCAAAATATCCCTAGAAGAACAACAAGCGCGAGTCAATCAAGCGAAAACCGCCCTCGCACAAAGTCAGACTGATTATCCGATTCTCAAAAGTCGTTATCAAACGGCTTTAAAAGAAGTCGATCGCTACCGAAAAGCGTGGGAGGATGGCGCGATATCGGAGGTGCAATTCATTGAGCGCGAGGACAACGCCAAAGAGCGCCAACAACTCTACGAGCGGGGAAAAGCGGAGGTAAAAGAAAATCAACATAAACTAGCGGAATTAGAAAGCGCCTACCGTCAGACGAGTCAACAAACGAGCGCGGATATCGCCCAAGCGCGTCTGCAATTACAGGAGCGGCAGCGGGGTTATCAAAGTCTCCGCCATTCCAACGAGTTGGCACTCTTAAGGATACAGGAGCAGATTAAAAATCTAGAAACGGAGATCGCAACACTTGCATCGGAAATCGCCCAAAGCGAGAGCCAACGGCAAGCGCTCCAGATCCAGTTAAATCAAAGGGTTTTAAAGGCGAATACCGACGGCACGATCTTTTCATTACCGATTAAACGCGCGGGTGCGGTGGTGCAGTCGGGAACGCGGGTTGCGGAGATAGCACCGAAAGGATCGCAGTTTATTCTCAAGGCAGAAATGCCCACAGATCAAAGTCAATTTCTCCGTGCGGGTATGCCGGTAAAAGTCAAGTTCGATGCCTATCCTTTTCAGGACTACGGGGTTATCGGCGGCAAGATCACCAAGAAATCACCGACGGCGATCGAAAAGGAAACGGCGACCGGAAAAATTAACGTTTTCGAGCTAGAAATTCAACTCGATCGCTCCTGTATTCAAAAGGGAAATCAATGTATTCCCCTCAATCCGGGGGATACGGCTACCGCAGAAGCGATCGTCCGTCAGCGTCGGGTGATCGATTACATCCTCGATCCCTTTAAAGATCTGCAAAAAGACGGGTTAAAACTGTAGTTTTTTTAGGTATTGAAGCCAAATTACTTACACCCCTCCCTAACCCTCTTGCCTATCTCAACTAGGAAATTAATTTCCCATAACTGTTTCAGGAGTCATTATGTCCCATAGTATCACCATCACTAATCAAGATCTTATCGAACAGCTTAAGCTATCGGGTAAACTTCCCGAAATGGCCGAGGGAATTATCGCTCGGAAAATCATCACCGAAACCGCGACGGAAGCGGGGATTAAAAACACGACTGACGAGTTACAACAGGCGGCCGATCAATTCCGTCTCGCCAAAGGATTACATAACGCCAAAGATACATGGAATTGGTTGCAAAAACAGGGCTTATCCCTAGACGATTTCGAGGCGATAGTTCAATTCAGTTTACTATCGGGTAAATTAACCGAACATCTTTTCGCAGACAAAATTGAATCCTATTTTGTGGAACACCAGCTAGATTATACCGGCGCGGTGATCTACGAGGTGGTGTTAGCAGATCAGGCGATGGCGGAGGAGTTGTATGAATCGATTCAGGAGGAGGAAATCAGCTTTCAGGAAGTAGCGCATCGCTATATCGAGGATGTGGAATTACGACGCAAGGGCGGTTATCGCGGTACCGTTTACCGTAAGGATTTACGACCGAATCTTTCGTCCGCAATTTTCGCATCGGATTCTTCTCGATTGTTGAAACCGCTGCAAGGCGATCGAGGTTTTCACCTGATTTTCGTTGAGGAAATCCTTAAGCCAAAATTAACCGAGGAGTTGGCTTTGCAAATCCGTGCCGAGTTGTTTAACGGTTGGGTAAAGGAGAAGATTCAGGAAATAGAATACGAGTTAAGTAATTAATTGTGGACGGGGTGGGCATTGCTCACCCCGCGAACGGTCGGTTAAATATTTTTAAACTTAACCCTCATTTATAATCGAATGCGTGATAATATTATATCATCCTTGATGAACAAAATTAAAACAAACATTATTTAATAACAACAAAGAGGATAGAATTTGAATTTTGAGAACTTAATCTTTTCTAGTCACGCGATACGCCAGATGTTTTTCAGGCGTATTAACAACCGAGAAGTTAGACAGGCGATCGCCTATAGAGAAATTATCGAGGAAAATCTAGAGAATACACCGTTCCCTAGTTATCTAATTTTAGATTTTGTGGGTGGTAGAGCGCTTCATGTAGTTGTATCTTATGATGAGAGTACAAGAACAGCGTATGTAGTGACCGCTTATATTCCTGATCGGGATTTGTGGACGGATAATTTTAGGCAAAGGAGATAAGAACTATGGAATGTGTGATCTGTAAACACGGCACGACTCGATCGGGTTTCGTAACTGTTACTTTAGAGAGAGATAATTGTATCGTGATTTTAAAACAAGTCCCCGCAGATGTCTGTCAAAATTGCGGGGAGTATTATTTAAGTGAGTCGGTCACTGCGGAGGTTTTACAGAAGGCCGAGGATGCGGTGAATAAAGGCACGGAAGTGGAAATTATCCGCTATGTCGCTTGAGTGCGTCTTGGTAGAGTATAAAGAGAGCGATCGAGGTTTTCACCTGATTTTCGTTGAGGAGATTGTTAAGCCGAAGTTAACTGAGGAGTTGGCTTTGCAAATCCGTGTCGAGTTGTTTAACGCCTGGGTGAAAGAGAAGATTCAGGAAATATAGCAAAGACCAAGGTGCTTAGGACAATCCATCGCTGAAACCCTGTTCAGATAAGAGTTTGAAAATTGAAAGCGTCCTAAATAACCCATTATTTGCTATAGAATACGAGTTAAGTAATTAATTGTGGACGGGGTGGGCATTGCTCACTGGTAGGTTGGGTTGACAACGGAAACCCAACATCATCCCCCTATTATTCTTCATGTTTTGTGTTGGGTTGCACTTCGTTTAACCCAACCTACGGATTATTTTACTATAAAATTAATACAATATGGATTAATAAAATACCAATAATCCGATTATTCTTGAGTGAGCTTATTTAGCATAAAAACCAACAAAGCGATTTTTAATACATACACTTTTAAAAATTCCTGAATCTATTCATTAACAAAATTCCCAGTTAATAAAAAAAATAAATAGTGCTTGCTGAATAATGGTAAAACCCTTTTACAATAAGGCTTTTGACCTGTTAAAGTCTGATGTTCATGCTGCGAAAATAGGATTGTGACCTTCAAAAACTTGGCATTATCCTTTTTATAGTACACAAGCTGGTACAAAAAAGGAGGGCAACAAAGCCTGAAACGACCGACGACCGGCTACTGAATCCTGACTCCTAACCCCACCAACAAACTTTTTCAGCAAACCCTAAATAACTCAATTAAGTTAGCTTGGTTGGTTCTCTTTGCTTCCAACAAGACAGGTTCAGAGTTTTTTGTACATAAATTACTTATTTTTGTTTCTTTAAATAGCTTGGAAGCCCGTTGTTTAATCGGTTTTGATGATGTTTTTGCAAAAAATAGTCTTTTAAAAAGAACATAAATAACTAAATTATGTTTTTTTTGTTCGATTTTGATAGTTGATCTGGGTTAAAAAAATTGTTATTGTTTTCTTGAATCAATAATTTGAAATTTGATTCATTCATTTAGCGAAAATTTGGAGAATACATCATCATGGCTAACATCAAAATTAACGAGCTCAAAAACACGGTGACTGACGAAATTATCGAGCTTCGCACCGATGCCGCTAACGACAGTCCAGAAAGCATCACCGCTTTTAAAACTTTACGTCAAGTTGCGGGCGGTGCTGCTGCTGCCAAATGGACTGTCAAATGGAAGGTCGCGGTTAAGTAGTCCACTATTATCAGTACCTACGGTCCGTGCATAATGTGCCATTTTAGGGCTTGTCTGATTCTTCTACAGAGCAATTGTCTGGCTGGGATATTATTCCTACGCAAGTCCCCAAGAAGTAGGATTGGGCATTATTTGCGATTCTATTACTCAATCCAAGCCTTTGGGAGTTCTACCCCCCAACGGGGGGTAGAACTCCCCCGAACGCTGGAGGGCATTAGCTTTTTAATGAGATGCTCACACGCAATTGTTCAGATGTTTGTATTAATTTAAGAGTCGCTGATAATTACTCGGCAGTGGGGATTTCTGTAATATTGAGATGCACCCAAGTCAAATCAGCTACTAATTTATAAAATCCCGAAGACTTCGGTATTTTATGCAGATGTTAGCTATCGTGAAAACACTAACGGGTACAAATTGCATTATTGAGAGTATGTATGTTGTCTTTAAACGATCTTCCCATCACTTGGAGCCATCGTCCTTATTTCGATCTTAGTCCCTATCAATCTGGTGCTTGGCATATTCAGGGAATTGACTATAGTTATCGAAGCCTTGTCTCCGAAGTAGGAGGTTTCGATACACCATCAGAGTCCCCAGTTTCTCTCGTTCACTCTGCTTCTTTTCGAGAGCAACTGATTCGAGAGACTGGTCTTTTTCAATACCCAATTAACGATCCTCTCGCCCTCCCCGATGAGTTGAGAACCGAACGTTGGAGAGTTCTTTGCGAGCATTTAGAGCATTATCGTGAGCTTTCACCCGCTACTCAACTGAAAACAATTAATTTATTATCGAGTTTATGCTTTCATGAAGCGATTATTCGCTATATTCCCGCAATTACCGATGAAAACATTGGGAGAGACCCCACGTTCGCTAGATTAGCTTACAGCCTGGCGATGTCTAAAATCCTTTGTCAAGAAGATATTGGTACATCAGAAAATCTCGAAGATCTTCAACGAATCGTTCAATACGCTTCTAAAGAAAGCCTGGTGGCTTTCGGGGCAGCCGTAGAATTAATCGTTTTGCAGGCTACTGCCTTTCAAGATATAGCGGCGGTCGCCCATTGGCGAGAAGTAGCGAAGGAGGCACTCCATCACGTCGAACCTTCCCTCGATCGTTTCGATTTTAAACATTTAACCAGTGTTTTCCGGCGTGCGGCTGTTTTCGCTCCACTTCTGCGGGGTGAACGACAAACGGTTGTCCGTGAAATGGATATCTGTCAATCCCTGGCGGAAGAACTAACTCGCGAGTGTAAAAACGAGAGCGAACGACTTTCCGCCTACGACACTCTAATAACGGTTTTAGAGAGCCGAACAAAAGAAGCTCTCTGGTTAGGCGATATCGATCTCGCCGAAGAGAGAGCGAAGAAAATGGTGGCGATGGAACCTCTTTACTCTCGTTATCGCCTGCAACTGGGGGAAATTTTACTAAAACAAAATAAATTTGAAGAAGCGGCGAAAATCTATCGTTCTGCCACTAGACTCGGCCCGCCTGGAATGGCGATCGCTTGGTTTATGGCGGGCCAATGTCACGAACGATTAGGAGAGATAGACATCGCCTGTGATTGCTATCTAGCTTCCCTACAGATGGATGAATTAGCTATCTCCGCCGTGGAGAAAATTAACAAATTAGCCCCCCGGCTAGGTAACTCGATGCTAACAGATTGGAGTACCATGCGTCTGGAACAATTGCGGGAACAACAGGGAGGTATCGTCTCTAAAACGAAAACTTCCTATATTCCTGAAGCCGCTTCTGCACTGAAATTAGCGGGTGAACGCGAACTCTCTCAAATTTAACTCAAGGCGATCGCCTATTTTGTAGGTTGGGTTGACAACGGAAACCCAACATCATCCCCCTATTATTCTTCATGTTATGTGTTGGGTTGCACTTCGTTTAACCCAACCTACGGATTATTTTATTTAAATAAGTTATTTATTTTGTTTTTTGTACACAATGATATAAATTTGAATATTTTTGAACATAAATAACTTATTTATATTTAATTTGTGATCACGAAAATCAAGGCTTTTTCAGTATCGATAATTTTTTGATGGGCTAGACTAGGAGTAAAATCCTAACAAAATTAGCTTGTTTATGTTCAAGTAAGGTGAATTGAGAGGTTGATTTATATTTTTTATAGTGTGATCGCCTATTTTGTAGGTTGGGTTGACAACGGAAACCCAACATCATCCCCCTATTATTCTTCATGTTATGTGTTGGGTTGCACTTCGTTTAACCCAACCTACGGATTATTATGGCTCTTCTGGTTTCTGTGTGGAAACGAGGTCTATACTGATAGTTTCTTCCGAAAAATAGTCCTAAAAGTCTTGCCCAATAAGCACTTCAGGATTCCATAAGCAAAAATTATCACACATTGTAAGCAGAGATGTTTCAGTTCTCTTGAGAATGGCTAATGTGCAAATTGGGACGTTGCCAAATAATAAATAATTTGGGTGGGTAATACCTACCCAGTATTTAATTTACTTATCGATCTAAAGTAGATCAAAATAAATAGGTTGACCTCCACTGGCGATTGCGCCAATCCCTATAGCCGCTCCGAGCCAGCCGTCTGGAACATTTTTATTGACCCAATCATCGATATTTTTCAAAAACTTGGGTGTAGAGATGCCAGTTAGTTTTTTAAACCAGCCTCCTCCTACTACATTTTCTACCTCGAATTGTGTCAGATACATAAATTCAACTTCGAGCGGTTGTAAATCATTGACTTTGATGTTAGCCATAATCGATTGGTCTCATGTTTGAGGTTGACTAAACATAATCATCCACGATACACATTCAAAACGCAAATATATTTTGAAACTTAATTAACTTATTTTTGTGTCGAATTTGATCGGCAAGAATACTGCGATCAGTTGTACTTTAAGGTTATTCTCTCAACAATGTAGAATAACCTAGATTATATTTTTTGAACTTAAATGATTGTTTTAAGTTCAATTAGTTTTTAAAAATATCTTGTTTTTTCTTGCGAGGTTCCATAGTATTAAATTCAGAGAAGTAGCTCGACAAGCCTGACAACTCTTGCCAAGACTTTTCTATTTATAGAGTCAATTACGATCGCGCTCGTGTTCCCTAACCAATTCGCTCGTAATTATCCATTGAAAAAGCGGATAAAACTGATGAAATCTCTTCCGCACCAGACACCTACCCTTTGCCCTAGCGCGCGAGAAAATTCGCCGGATAGCGTGATTTTCGGGATCGCGGCGGGAACCGTCGAGGAACCCCGCGTCGCCTATCTCCCGGAAATCCAACCCGTCACCCCAGAAATTCTCGCACTCGCTCAACCCGTCACCCCCACCGAAGTCTTCCGCTTCGCCGCGTCCTGCGCGGAAAAAGAATGCGTTCATTTCGATGGGCAAGATTGTCGCCTTGCGCGCCGGGTGGCACAGGGACTCGCAGAAGTAACCGATATCCTTCCCCCCTGTCGAATCCGGCAAAACTGTCGCTGGTGGTTGCAGGAGGGAAAAGCCGCCTGCCTACGCTGTCCGCAGGTTGTCACTGACAACTATAATCCTTCCGAAACTTTCGTGAAGGTTGCCGAACCCGAATCTTAACCCTATTAAATAGGAGTCTAATTACCATGGCTAAAATTCATATTTCCGATCTACAGGTGAACTCTTTTCAAGAATCTCTCGAAACTGCGATCAATCGAGCGATCGAGACTCGAAACATTCAAGGCGGTTTTGCACAAGCACTGCTAAAACCACCAACAATACTAGGAAAAATAATTTGTCCGCCCATCACTATCGGAATTATCCGCCCACCGATCCTCGCATCACTCTCGAATATTAAGCAAGAATCCATTTTATAGCGTTTCTGATTCACAAGAGGTACATTCCATATCCTGAACAGCTTAATCAGCAAAGGTTTAAGTGTGCCGCACAGATGCGAGAACCGCTATATAGCGGTTTTCAGTCTAATAAGGTATAGTAAATCCCTTGATAGATAGGCGTTTCAGCGTTTCAATCGGGAATCACTTCTGTGAAAACCGCTATAACCGCCTATCGTTAGATTAGCTGAATCTCCCCCGTCGCGGGAGTTGGGGGGTGTTGCCTCTTGCAAGAGTGCCTCATCTCCACAAGCAATTTAAATGCTGAACAGCTTATCTACCAACCGTATCCTCCCATCACTCTCAAATTCTAACAGGAGTTAACTTATGGCTCTCGAACAAGTTCACGCTTTTTATCAAAAAGTTGCTTCCGATGAATCCTTCCGTTCCCGAATCCAATCGGTGAATAGCAAAGAAGAATGCAGCGAGATCGTCAAAGCTGCGGGGTTCGATTTCACACCACAGGAATTCGAGGAATACACCGCACGACTTCTAGAGTCCGATCGCCCCGACGAAGAAATTAAAGATTTAAGCGAGGAAGATTTAGCGGCGGTCGCCGGTGGATTTATCGGCGGTTTCCCGAAACTGTATTTAATGTACGGTCTACCGCCAAATCGCGATCTACTTCTTCCGGAAGATAGACAAGTTAGACCGATGTATGGATTACCGCCAGATCGTTTCGTGGGCGGTCGTACTTACTACGCCTAAATCGAGGATAATTCCAATGACCGAATACCGTCGCATCAGTTACGCCGTCTGGGAAATTACCCTAAAATGTAACCTCGCCTGTCAACATTGCGGTTCCCGCGCCGGCCACACCCGTAGCCACGAACTCAGCACTGAAGAAGCCCTCGATCTCGTCCGTCAACTGGCCGAAGTGGGCATCAAAGAAGTCACCCTGATCGGGGGAGAAGCCTTCCTCCGTCCCGACTGGCTCGATATTGCCCGGGCGATTACCGACGCAGGCATGATCTGCGGTGTCACTACCGGCGGCTACGGCATCACCCTCGACACCGCCCAAAAGATGAAAGACGCGGGGATCAAAGTCGTCTCCGTCTCCGTGGACGGATTAGAAACTACCCACGATCGCCTGCGGGGGAAACCCGGTTCTTGGCAATGGGCGTTCCGCACCATGGGCCACCTAAAACAAGCCGGTATCCCCTTCGGTTGCAATACCCAGATAAATCGTCTTTCTGCCCCCGAATTTCCCCGAATCTACGAAAAAATCCGCGATGCGGGCGTATTTGCCTGGCA
Organism: Microcystis novacekii Mn_MB_F_20050700_S1; assembly: GCA_007096045.1. Taxonomy (GTDB): domain Bacteria; phylum Cyanobacteriota; class Cyanobacteriia; order Cyanobacteriales; family Microcystaceae; genus Microcystis; species Microcystis novacekii. Next base: position 13,239 of record SFAU01000106.1, read on the forward strand.
GATCCAGTTAACCGTGCCGATGGGGAACGCGGCCGATAATTCGGAGATTCTCCTGCAACCCTACGAACTCCTAGAACTATACCCGATGCTCGCCCGTGTCACCGAGCAAGCGCGACGCGAGGGGGTAGACGTACAACCGGGTAACAATATCGGCTATTACGGCCCCTACGAACGTTTATTGCGGGGAGGGGACGCGTGGACATTCTGGCAGGGGTGTAGTGCCGGACTGGCGGCACTGGGTATCGAGGCTGACGGAGCAATCAAAGGCTGTCCCTCCCTTCCCACCGCGGCCTATACCGGGGGCAATATCCGCGATCGCTCCCTGCGCCAGATTATCGAAGAGGCCGAAGAACTGCGCTTCAACCTCGGCGCAGGAACCCCGCAGGGAACCGATCACCTCTGGGGATTCTGTAAAACCTGTGAGTTCGCCGAACTCTGCCGCGGTGGTTGTAGTTGGACGGCTCATGTTTTCTTTGATCGCCGGGGGAACAATCCCTACTGTCACCACCGAGCGTTAAAACAAGCGGAACAGGGAATCCGAGAGAGATTCTACCTCGATCGCCCTGCAGCGGGAATTCCCTTCGATAACGGCCAATTCGCGCTGGTAGAAGAACCCTTCCATTCTCCCCTAGCCAATGATCCCCTCGCCTTCAGTGCCGACGCGATCCAATGGCCGGAACACTGGCAAGAAAAACCCCTCGTAACCACCTCGAATTGATAAGTATGAACGAGAATATTGACCGTCCCGAACCGATCCTACCTCGATCGGCGTGGGAGAGCCAGATCGCCTATCTCCGGGCTGTATTCCGGGCGAAAAAAGCACTGGATGAAATTGAACGAGTTCATAACGAGAAGACATGAACGCGCCATCTCGGCGGTGATTCGGTAGTCTCCGCAGCTAAATTAGTTAGTAGGTTGGGTTGACGCCAGGAAACCCAACAATTCCCCTAAAACTTACCGAAAACTCAATTATCGAAAATTTGGGTTAAAACCCCGTCGTTTTACGACGGCTTTTCCTGATTTTTGATGTAGCACTTAAGAACTTCCAGGGTTGCACCTCCTACAGAAGATACAAAATAACTGGGCGACCAAAGAGCGTCTTTCCCGTATGGCTTAGGATATCCAGCTTGTCCATACCTACGACTAGAGACTCCTTTTAAAGAATTGACCATTACAGAAATAGATAGTTTCGGCGGGTATTCAATCAATGCGTGTACATGATCAGATTCCCCGTTAAATTCTAGCACCTGAAAATTCATCTTTTCCGCAACTTCCCTAAAAGATTTCTCGATTAAAGCTAAACTTTTAATGGTAAAAACCTTTCTTCTGTATTTTGTCACACAGACCAAGTGTATCTTTAAATCGGAAACAGAGTTTCTTTCTCTTCGCAGCTGACTTGACATTATTAACAGACCTAGTTAGAATAGAGTACAGACACACACATCTTAACCCAATGAAAGCGAGGTATCAATACCGTATTCACCCAACAGACCAACAAAAGAGGCTTTTGTCTCAGTTGTTCGGGTGTGTGCGTGTTGTCTGGAACGATACCTTAGCCTACTGCCAAGAACTCTATCGACAAGGGGAGAAAAAGCCAAAATATACTGAGTTATCTAAAAGACTAACTCAAGTCAAAAAAACAGAAGAAAAACAGTGGTTAACCGAGGTTTCTTCTATCCCTTTACAGCAGTCCCTAAGAGACTTAGAGACTGCTTACTCTAACTTTTTTGCGTCTTGTAAGGGAGAGAGAAAAGGAAGAAAAGTCAAACCTCCTAAATTTAAGAAGCGTAAATCTAAACAATCAGCAAGATTTACCGATAATGGTTTTACCGTTAACCAACACTGCGTTACTTTAGCGAAAATCGGTGATCTAAGAATAGTTTGGAGTCGTCCATTGCCTTCTAAACCTTCTAGCGTCACCGTGATTAAAGATGCGGCGGATCGCTATTTTCTCAGCTTTGTTGTCGAGATTCAGCCCGAAATACTTCCCAATAATGGGGAGTCAGTGGGAATTGATCTAGGGATTGCTACCTTTGCTACCCTCTCAACAGGGGAAAAGATAAACGCACCGAAACCGTTAAAGAAACGATTAAAACGACTAAGAAAAGCACAGAAAAACCTTTCTAGAAAACAGAAAGAAAGTAAACGACGGGAAAAAGCCAGAAAACGAGTAGCTAAAATCCACGCAAAGATTAAGGACACTCGCACTGATTTCTTGCATAAACTATCCACTAGAGTTGTTCGTGAAAATCAAACGATAATTTTAGAGGATTTAAACACATCGGGAATGGTTAAAAATCGCAAGTTATCCCGTGCTATATCAGACTTAGGATGGCGTTCTTTTCGAGATATGCTATCGGCAAAGTCTGATAAATATGGGCGTGATTTTCGGATAATTTCCCGATGGGAGCCAACGTCTCAGCGATGTTCCTGTTG
>SFAU01000107.1 GCA_007096045.1 Microcystis novacekii Mn_MB_F_20050700_S1
GCGGGGGATGGGTTGAAGTGCCTTTACTCGACGGATGCGGCGCAGGTGGGTCAGTCGGTGACAGTGGAAGCGCGGAAGGGGAAGGCGGTGTTGATTACCGTTCCGGCGGCAGGATTTGTGATTTTTGAGTAACTAAGGAGAGTACCACATGAAGGGAAGAATTGAAATGAAACTAGCAATGGTATCAAAAGACCCCACTGCATAAGGAGGGACGAAGAAATGAGCAACAATGAACTTCTAAGCCTTCTTGAAGATGACCGCATTCTACTCGAAGCCTATGCTGCTAGTTCAGCCTATGTCATGCAAAAGGCTTTCGATCTCTCCAAGGAATTACAGGCTTTCAAAAATCAAGTTGATCTGGCTCCGGCTATCTTGGAAAGGGTTGATAGCTTAACGAGGCAACCGAGCAACCCAGTGGTTCTTAGTGCCTACCTCTATGCGCTTGAACTTACAGGAGCAGAACCCCAAATCCGCTCTGCCACAAGGCAGGTACTAGGTAACAGCCTTCTTAGGAGCGATCCCCTTGTAGGACAATTTGCCGGACAAATTGGCTTCAACCTAATCCGTACTGAGAGGGAACTTACACCCAGTGATTACTTGACTTCAGAAGAACTTGAGAGAGTATTAAAAACTCTAGAGCAAGAGGAGGGGCAGCCATGAGCCATCGCACTCTTACAACCTTAGCCAGTGTCGTGGTCAGCCATAGTCACCCAGAGCAGGGTTGGGAATGGACACCTGCAGAAAAAGCTTCAAAGCAAGCTGATACTCTAGCAAGCTACCCTGGCATCCAACCTGTCCAATACGTCCATTTAGATCATACTTCAGAGGAACTCCTGCCGACACGGCGCTATAACTGCTGGGGTTTCACTTTCAACCCCCGTCAGTGCTGGATTAACTCAGGGAACGACGTACAAAATATTCTCAATGCCAACGGCACCCAGGTGTTCTCTCCCAATATCCGAATTGGTGATGTTATTTGCTATCGTAACTCGAGCAACACGATCACTCATACCGGCAGAGTTTGGTCTGTTGATGCTAGTGGTCAGGCTACCCTGATTCAAAGCAAATGGGGGAACGTGGGAGAATATTTGCATCCCCCCCTTACTGTCCCTACAAGTTATGGGACGAATGTGAGCTACTGGCATGTAACTCCTCTGACTGGCAAAGGCGATGCCTGGATAGAGGACAATGGAGCAGACGATCGCTTACCCTATCCACCCGGCACGAGGTGGTTAAGCCCTGATCTCTGGTGCAACAACAGTGGTGGTACAACTCATCAAGATCCGGTACGTGGTTTTTCCAACCAATTATATGTTCGACTCCATAACCCTGATACTTTGCCCATTAGCAACGCAACGGTTCGTTTTTACTGGGCAGATCCCAACGGTGGTATCCCACATACAGATTGGCATGATATCGGAACTGCATCTGTCAGCGTTCCCCCTGGAGGTACTGCAATAGCTGGTCCAGTTACGTGGATGCCCGATTCGAGCGTTCCCGAACATTCTTGCTTACTAGCCATTGCTGATACTGGAGACAGTCCCTTTGCGGCAACCACACTGGATCCAATTGTCTGGCCGTATGACATGGCACGAGACAACAACATTGTGCAGCGAAACATTTCTGTTATCGCTCTCAAAGGTTCATTCCTCAAGCCAATTCACCTTCCCTTTATAGCTTTGAACCCATTGCCAGACAAGCAACCCATTGAGGTACGAGTGGATCTAACGCCAGTCGATCTCAGAGATCTGGGTGTTCTCAACCTGGATTTACCAACTATCAGCCTATCCCTTAATGAGATGGACAGGAGATTGCAACCGCAGATTAGGCAGCTTAGGCAGATTCGTCCTAGACCTGCCATAGCCCTGGATGTCGAAGCTGGAGGGGACTTCTGGCAATTCAGGGGGGGGCGAATCTCAACTAGGGGCATGATCCTGGCAACTACCCCTGTGTCGTTTGGTCAAGGTGGTCGCTTGAACTTGATAGTGACTCCAACGAGAACCCTCTGCCCTGGTCAAACCTATCGGATCGATATTGAGCAGCGAGTTGGAGATCAGGTGACAGGTGGAATGACCTATATCATCTTTGCGGTTGAAAAGGTAATCGCTTGGCCTTGGTGGATTGTCATCTGGCAAGCATTCATTAGTTGGCTCAAATCTGTATTCATCAGGTGATGCCAATCTTATTAACCTCAACATTGCCAATTTTCAGTTAATAAAGGAGATAAACCATGAGTGAACTTACTGACAAAATCAAACAAGATGCTGAACAGCGTGTACTCCGTAACAATGATGGCAACCAGGATTTCTTGCTCTACCTTGACAATAAAGTAATGCAGGCAGGTGAATCGATCAACGTTGTCACAGATCAGATTGAGTTTGACCAACCGACCCATGTAGTTTTTGTCGATGATGAACCAAGTAAGAATTTTGCCCATCGCTGCCATTACCTACTTTATAACGCCGAGAATGGGGATTTTATCCGCAAAATTCGGGCTGAATTTCCGTACTTTATGCTTCATAAACCGGAGAGTCTAGAACTGTTCCGCAGCAGCGAAACCGTCGAACGTTATAACAGAAAAAAAAAGAATAGAGTCCCCCTTGAACCAGCTAAGCTGAGTGCCTACACCCAATTAGCTCCATTCCCACTTAAGTTTTGGCTGCGGGGAACTCGCTATGCCATTCTTTTTTCTGGTGGTTCAAACGGTCGGCACGTCAATGACCTGGAATTCTTGTACCGAACACTGGTAGATGTTTACGGATATGACACCAATAATATCTACGTCCTGAACTATGACGGCACTATTAACTACAATCAGATGTCGTGGGAAACACCTCCATCTGATGGCTTTGGTCCTGATGGTTCAGCATGGCGAATGGTGGTCAATGGTCCAGGTAACCGAGCTGGTTTCCAGGGCGTGATTAACACCCTGAAATCTCGACTTCAACCTTGGGATTGTCTCCTGATCCATACTAATAATCACGGTTGGTATGATGCGAAAGGTGGCTTTTTAAGCGCATACGGCGGTATATTCTACGCTAGTGATTTCGCTGCCGATCTAGCTAAATTGCCCCGTTTCAAGAACTTGGTGGTCTTTATGGAGCAGTGTGCCTCAGGCTCATTTTCCAAGCCAATCATGGATAACAGCCCAGCTACCAGTACCGTTTTCCAGGCTGCTGTTCCAGGAGATGAAAGTTCTGCTGGTGGTTGGCCTTTCGATCCTTGGGCTGAAATGTGGATTTCAGCAATGGCGGGTGTACGAGGAGACGGCTCACCTTTAGCTGTTTCCCCAGATGACAATCTGGATACCTTGATCTCTGCCTGGGAAGCCTATGACTACGCGCTAAGTATCGATAATCCGGTCATGGCCGAATCATCCACGGGGTTGTCAAAGCAGATGTTTTTATGTCGCTGCCGTACCACAATCAAGCCCATTAAAGAATGGAAAGAAATCAAAGAATGGAAGGAGGTGAAAGAACTGGAACCTAAACAAGTGCTGGAACCCAAGCGGGTACTGGAACCCAAACAGGCTATGGAGCCTAAAGCTTACGAAGGTCCGGAGGTCCCAATGCCCTATGAACAGTTCCAGGGAATATACGATGCAATAGAAGATCGTATGGATCGTCTCGAACAGACTATCAACAATCTCACCCCATTCATCCAGCCCGAACAACGACCCGATCTAACCCCCAAAAAACAGGGTGAGAGCGAAGAATAGGAGGCTAAATCTTGTTTCTAATTTTGGAAAAACAGCCAACTGACTTTGGCATTAGGTTGCAAAGTGTTGCGGAGCGCCAAGGGCTAAGGACGTTAGTCTTGACCAGTTCAGAGATTGCCAGCAGTTTGCAGGTTGCGTTCTGTTTGAGTGAACAGGATACCCATCTTTGTTTACACTATCAGGATGCCACTATCAAGACCTACGATATCGAGGGCATTTACTGTAGCATTAATGCTTTTGCTCCAGGGCTTTGGGAACGCTTCTCACCAAAAGATGCGGAATATGCTGCACAGGAAACCCAGGCACTTTGGCTCGCAATTCTTGCGAGCCTGCCTGGTCGAGTCGTGAACCCACCGGCTCTAGATACATTGGCAGGTACGGTACTTTCCACGCCTGAAATTCTATACCTTGCTCACTGCCTAGGTTTTCAGATCCCGATGTCGATTGACTTGGAATCGGGAGCGGTAACTGCGGAATTACTCAAGCAGGGTATATCTGCACACTATGCTGACCTTGGAGAGGTCTGGATTAACGAAGTAGGCTCAGCCCAAAGCGATCTTATTAACTTGGCACAGAAGGAAAACCACTTCCGAGTCAGAGAAAAAGTGTCTGGCAAGCCTGTTTGCATAACCCTATTGGGCAAGCAATCTTTCGCTTGTCAATTTGAGGCGGATAGTTCGGTCACACCTCTTCCTAACCATCAGGTTCCTCGCCCGATTAGAACACGTCTACAGGCTCTTCAAAAGCGGCTGAACCTGAACTTGGCAGAATATTATTTCCGTCTCATAGCTGACGACTCTTGGGTATTTATTGGTTGTGACCGACCACCGACCTTTACAGTCGCAGCATACGGCGATCTGCTGTTTGAGCGAATTATTGATTATGTCACTGGGAAAGGAGGATAGAGTGGTCACACTTGTATGTGGAATGCCAGAGGAGGCACCAATCTCTATGCTCCTCCAGTCACTAGAAAAAAGGGGAGGTAACTTTCTGTTGTTGGATCAAGAGAGGCTAGCTGATCGGGTTCAACTCCGCTGGCAGTTAACAGATAGCGGTATTTCTGGTCAACTCAAGATCGGAAATGAAGTTCTGGACATTCATGACATTCAAAGTATCTACCATCGCTTTGTACCACCTGAAGATTTGACTGGAACTGATAGTTCCTCACAAGTTCTTAAGAAAACCCGCTCTATCCTACGTTCTCTCATGGAACTTTTTGAGATCCTACCTGTTCGGATTGTCAACCGTCGGCGTCCTATGATGTCGAATAACTCCAAGCCTTATCAAGCTTTACTTATTCAACAGGCGGGTTTTGCTATACCAGCCACATTGGTTACCAATGTTCCAGAGGCTTTAGTCCAGTTTTCTTCTGTAAACGGTTCACTGATCTATAAATCCATCAGTTCCGTTCGCTCTATTGTTGCTTCTCTAGACGAGAAATGTGTTACCAGGCTTGATTCATTACATTATCTTCCTACCCAGTTCCAACAGAAAATCGAGGGCTACAATGTCCGCGTTCATGTGATTGGGCGAAGGATATTCGCTACACAGATATTGACTTCCGCTACGGATTATCGCTATGCGAGTCAAGAAGGTATTGTAGCAAAATTTAGACCTTATGAATTGAATGTAGAACTACGTAAAAGATGCCTTCATCTGGCACGAATATGCCAGCTACCTTTTGCGGGTATTGATTTAATAGTAAACACAAGCAAAGTTTATTGCCTAGAGGTTAATCCTTCTCCAGGGTATAGCTATTATCAAGAAGCTACTGGACAACCAATTTCTGATGCACTGGCGAAGTACCTGTTGCACAAATAACTGCCCAAACATTTGGTAGGGAATGTAGGTTTGATTCAATTCATCTACGGTAAGACAAGATGGTAGGCCAGAGAGCAAACAATGATCACCGGAATAGAACAAGTTGTCAAAATCACAGCCCGAAGTAGAAGACCTTAGAAAAGGAGTTTGAACTTATGCTAGACGCATTCACCAGAGTAGTTGCCCAGGCTGATGCCCGAGGAGAGTATGTCAGTAGTGCCAAGCTTAATGCTCTCATGACTCTAGTAACTGATTGGGAATGTCGAGTTTATATTCTTAACTGCCTGATCAGCCGTCGTTCTGAGATTGTTGTTTATGCCGCACGAGCTTTATTCCAAGAACAACCGGGCCTCATTGCCCCAGGAGGAAATGCTTATACAAACCGTCGGATGGCTGCTTGTTTAAGAGATTTAGAGATCCTTCTACGCTATATCCTGTACGCCTTCTATCTTGGCGATATCAGTGTACTTCAGGATAGATGCCTCAATGGCTTACGCGAAACCTATTTAGCGTTGGGAGTGCCATCCATTGCCTTGGCAGTGGCAGTGCAGAAAATGAAGGAGAAATCCATTGAGGTAGCAATCCCTTGTATTCCCCCAGGAAGAGACTGTAGCAGTAGCTTGGCTGAGTTAGCTAGTTACTTTGATTGTGTTCTGGCAGCACTCATGTGAATATACATCGAGGCTTAACTAAGAAGCCGCAATTATCAACCTTGCCAGTCTTGAGTAATCTCGGAAAGACGCGATCGCTCATCTTCCCAAATCAGTCACAAGGAATACGGAATGTTCAGGAGTGCGATCACCCCTTTCGTTCCCAACCAGCGATCGCTATCACTAAATAAATAGAAAAGAGAGGTATTGAAAAAATGTCTTTAGCCACCTATGGAGTATTGAAATGTCGGGCTTTGGAGCGCCAAATCGATCCCGCGACCGATTCTTCGCCCCATTATCAGGTTTTGGTAAGCGATGGGCTTCAAAAACACCGCATCGCCATCAACGTCAAATCCCAAGAAAGCCCTTCGGATTTGCTGTACCTAGTCAATGATGCCTTTCAACACCCGATCTTAAATCAGTTAGCGAACTTCAGTTTAGGATTCCACAAACTGGAAAGCCAACCCGGAGGTGTAGCTCTAGATTTTATTCGCGGGAATTTGTTCCGTCCCGAAGACATGAAGCCACTGCCTGCGGACGTTCCCGGACCTGGCAATGACTTAAAGGAATTGATTGACTTGTACATCCAGCGGGCGATTCAAGCTGAGGATGCAATCTTGTACGCCTTTGGAGCCTCTTGGGGGCCAGAACCGACCACCCCCGACCAATACTTTGGTTTTCGCCCCGGCAGCGGCATTCACGACATCCACATGAATCAGGGCAGTGTGGGCAGATTCCAACGGGATAACGGTGTTTATCAGGATGGCGCAATACTGATTCATTTCCCCTCCCGCCACCAATGGATCGGCCTCTTTCTCGCGTTCGGCTCCCAATCTTTCCATACCGATGATCGCACGGGCGATGCTATTACAGAGGTGCCAGTGGAGGCAGCCGTGAGGATTCTGGCGGCACTGGTGAATCCGATGGGAGCAGATCTGGGCAAGGAGTCGGTGACGCTGATCAATGTTTCGCCGGATGTTGTCGATCTAAACGGCTGGGCATTGGCAGACAAGCAGAAGCGCAAGTCTCCTTTGCGCGACATCCGCCTCAAAGCCGGCAGCGCCGTGACGGTACCCCTGAGCGGAGCGGACGCACAACTGTCCAACGAGGGAGGCATCATCACCCTGCTAGATGCTCGGGGCATTAAAATTCATGGGGTTTCCTATACCAAGGAACAAGCTCAGAAGCAGGGATGGACGCTCGTGTTCTGAACCTGACTTTTGGCTTTAAGAAAGTCCCTAAACCCAGATTGAGGAGGAGGTCAATTTTCCCTGAAGATACCTGTACTAGAGTTTTTCCTGGCCAAGTCAAAATTGATGTACTTGGCCGTTGTTTTCTGTTGCCTGCTGCTGCTTTTCCCCGCTCCCACCTAGGCTGAAGTCTGGCTTCAAGATGAAATGTGGTCTTTTGTTTGTTTTAAGAAGATAAAGGTGTATATAGCGTTTCTCACACCTGGGTGGCACAGTTAAACCTTTGCTGATTAAGCTTTTCACCATCGACAATGTACCTCTTGCCAACAGGAAACGCTATATTTGGCTGGCAACTGATATAACAACTAGGGAAATTATTGGTGGCTATTTAGGAGGTAGGAGTTGTCAATCAGGCGAAAAACTTTGGGCAGGTTTATACCATTTTTCTTTATTTGCGTCACAACGAATGCAGGCTTGGCAAGCATTCGAGCGTGGATGTCTGTCATGGATTTAGAAATTTGGTATTACCCAGTGTTTGCCGACAATGTGCTGTTACTTAGGGTTTGCTGAAAAAGTTTGTTGGTGGGGTTAGGAGTCGGTCGTCAGGGGTCAGGATTCTGTCAAGGTTTTTAGATTTATTCAGCAATCCCCAATTAGGTTTTAGATTCGGCCCTTGTGAACTGAAAACTCACATCTGATAACCGAGCGCTGATTAAGCGGTAGCTTCTAAAAATACGCCTAAATTGCGGAATTTTTGATAACGAGATTCGCGCCGTTGTTGGGGAGTTAACAAAGATAAAGCCTCTAAATTGTCACTGATAGCGGCTTTTAAATTGGCTGCCGCTCTAATCGGATCAGCATGGGCTCCTCTGGAGGGTTCAGGCACGATCTGATCGATAATATTTAACTCTTTTAAATCTTTCGAGGTAATTTTGAGGGCCACTGCTGCTTTATCGGATTTTTTGGCATCTTTCCAGAGAATAGCGGCACAAGCTTCGGGAGTCGCCACGGTATAGACAGAATGCTCTAACATTAACAGGCGATCGCCGACCCCAATGCCCAAAGCACCGCCGGAACCACCTTCGCCAATAACAGTACAAATGATCGGCACATCTAAACGGAACATCTCCCGAAGATTATAGGCGATCGCTTCCCCTTGACCTAATTTTTCCGCTTCTACCCCCGCCCAGGCACCGGGGGTGTCAATAAAGGTTAAAATTGGCTGATTAAACTGATGGGCGTGTTCCATTAAACGCATGGCTTTACGATAACCACCGGGGGCAGCCATGCCGAAATTTCTAGCCACATTATCCTTAGTATCCCGGCCTTTTTGATGCCCGATAATCACCACGGGACGACCGTTAAAACGGGCAACACCCCCCACAAGAGCGGGATCGTCGTAACCACCGCGATCACCGTGCAACTCGAACCATTCATCGGTGATGGCTTGAATATAGTCTAGGGTACTGGGGCGCCGGGGATGACGGGCTAATTGTAGCCTTTGGGAAGGGGTGAGATTGCTAAAAATTTCACGACGTAATTGATTAGCTCGTTCGTCTAGTTGACTAATTTGTTCCGAGACATCCACGCCATTTTCTTGGGCTAATTCTTTAATCTGTTCGATGCGGGATTCTAATTCGTAGAGGGGTTTCTCAAAATCTAGGAGAAAAATCTTTTTCTCGGTAGTCTCGTTTTTAGTCATAGGTTAGTGGCTAGAAATTTACTGTTCGCTAATCTTTTCTAGCTTAGCGTTTTTCAGCGATCGATTATCGGCAGCTTCGGGATGACTGGGAGATAATTTCAGGTTATCGATCGAATTTTGTCAATTGTCGTATAATGATAGATCGTGCCTTTTTCACCCCAAGGAGGATTAGTTATGGCAGGAAGTGAACTAAAAGCGGATCTATGGGTTAACGAATATATTACCCCCTGGGACATTTATAGTCATGGGGTTTCGCAGATTTTAGCCTACAAAAAAACCGCTTTTCAGGAGATGTATATTGTTGAATCGGGGGCCTATGGAAAAGCCTTGGTACTGGATGGCAAATGGCAATCTTGTACGGGGGATGAATTTATTTATCATGAAGCATTAGTGCAACCGGCAATGATTGCCCACCAAGAAGCAAAAACTGCTTTAATTCTGGGAGGTGGTGAAGGTGCGACAACGCGGGAATTATTGCGTTGGAAAACAATCGAAAAAGTGATGATGATCGATATCGATGGGGATGTGGTGGCAGCTTGTAAGGAACATCTTCCTGAAATGCACCAAGGCACTTTTGATGATCCTCGTTTTCAGTTAGTTGTCGCTGATGCTTTAGAAGTTTTGGACACTACTAACGATCAATGGGATATTATTATTTCTGATCTGGTTGATCCCATCGAAGAGGGTCCTTCTTTCCCCCTATTCACTAAAGAATACTTTGAAAAACTGCAAAGAGTTTTGGCCGAAAATGGCATTGTTGTTGTCCAATCTGGCCCGGTTTCTCCTCCTTCGGTGATGTATCATGCGCGTTTGGTGAATACTTTAAAAGCAGTTTTTCCCTACGTTCATTCCTATTGCGCTCCTACTCCTAGTTATGGTTCCCCTTGGGGTTTTACTCTCTGTGCTAATCATCCTTTAAATACTCGTCCCGATCCCGATGTGGTGGATGAATTAATCAGCGATACAACTACGGGAGGATTACGTTTAATTGATGGCATGAGTTTGCTCGGAATGTTACAAACTCCTCTCTATATTCGTCAAGCAATCGCACAAAATACGGAAGTTTATACCCTAGCAAAACCTCCGAAATTCTTCGGTCAAGGAGTTATCAGTAATCAGTAATCAGTTATCAGTTATCAGTAATCAGGAGTCAGGAGATAGGGTGATAGGGTGATAGGGTTTTGGGGTGATAGGGTTTTGGGGTGATAGGGTTTTGGGGTGATAGGGTGATGAGACAACTTTCCCACTTCCCCACTTCCCCACTTCCCCACTTCCCCACTTCCCCACTTCCCCACTTCCCCACTTCCCCACTTCCCACACCCCACCAACAACCTTTTTTAGCAAACCCTAATTAGAAATCGATCGAGTCTTCGTGATTAAGAATTGTTTGCAGAATTTCTAGGGGAACAGTAGCAAAGTATTGCTGGAGAAAGTTTTCTAGTGCCACCGCTTCTAGAAATTGCTCAATCTTATTAAATTTTGCCTCATTATTAACTAATTCAAAGGATAAAATTTCTTGATTTCTCTTGACTTTAAAGCCATTTTCTGCTAAGGAAATTAATCCTAATTCTAGGGTATGATAACTGAGGTTTAAGCGGTTTTGTAATTGTTGACGGGAAATACTGGTTTTAGTTCTAGCTAAATATTTCCCAATCCCGACAAGGTTTATCCATCTGGTATGAGCGGATTTTTTCAAAGGACTACTATAGGCAAGAACTAACTTTTTATCCCGTAAAATTGCCTGTTGATATTCCCGGGAAAGTTTTGTCCAATCCCGGGGACATTCCCAGAGAAAAAGGGGATTTAGTTGGCTAACTTCTGGATTAATTTCTCGATGGCGATTATCAATTAAAAAATCCTTTTTATTGCTATATATTAGGAATTCTTGTTGATAAGGTTGCAGAGCAATTAATCGCACTTCATAGCGATTTTTGTAGGTATTAAAATCTAATTCGACTACGGCATTATAACAGGTATCGGCAGCAATTTCGTCTCTCTGATGACCCCACCACATACCGGGGAATCCCTGCTCGATTGAACTATCCCAGATATCAAAAGTTGTCTGGGGATAAGCGATTTTTTTGCCTTTGAAATCGGCAAGATTTTTATGCCAAAGATTTTGAAAATAACAATTTTGAATTAATAGTTTCGGTGTAGGATTACCCATACCGCAGGGTTCCAGTAATTTTAATTCTCGAAATAGACTTTTTCCCAATTGGGAAACCGTCACCACTGCATCCACTTCTACCTGGGGAGAAAGGGAAGTTAAATCAATTCCTGTGCGTCGCAATTGTTGATTAATTCCCTCAATAAATAGGGGTAAATTTTCTATAGTTAAACTTAACCCCGCAGCCAAAGGATGACCACCAAAACGATGTAAAAGATGGGATTGAGAGGAGACTAATTGATAGAGATCTATCTCACGAATTGACCGAGCGGAACCCTTAGCAAAAGGTGGTTCACTGGTACTTAATAAAATTGTTGGTCGCTGGTATTCTTGGGCGATTTGTCCCGCAACTAATCCTAAAATTCCCGCCGGCCATTGGGGATCATCTAAAATAATTACATTAGTGGTAGAAAGATCAATTCTCTCTAGTTTTTTCTGAACTTGTTTAATAATATCCCGTTGGATTTCTTGGCGACGAATATTGGCTAATTCCGCTTGTTCAGCTAATTCGTGACAACGCTTTTCATCTTCACTGGTAAGTAATTCCACACAAAATCTAGCATCGCCATAAATGCGACTGACGGCATTAATTCGCGGTCCAATACCGAAGGATATATCCATCGGTCTATCTCCGGTTTTGTTACATAAATCGAGTAATTTTTTAACTCCTAAACGCTGAGTATTTTGGAGTTTTTGCATACCTTTTTGGGCTAAATAACGACATTCTCCCGTCAATTTGACTAAATCGGCAATTAAACCAATCGCAACTAAATCCAGTAAATTTTCTAGGGGTTTTCTGGGAATATCTGCAAGGGTTAAATACATCGCTTCCACTAATTTATAAGCAACGGCAACCCCAGAAAGATGATAGAAAGGATGGGTTTCCACAAAGTAGCGGGGATTAATCAGGGCAATCACCTCGGGGCGCTCGTCGGGTAGGGTATGATGATCGGTGATGATAATATCGATGCCTAAACTTTTTGCATAGTCAATTTCAGCGATATTCGTGCTTCCCGTGTCACAGGTGACGATTAAACGGGTTCCTTGATGCGCTAGTTTCTCGATACCCGGACAATTGAGGCCGTGGGATTCTTTTTGGCGATCGGGTATGTAATAATCTAACTGTTGATAGGGTGGGAAAAACTGCCCTAATCCTTCCCAGAGGACACTGGTAGCGGTGACACCATCGGCATCGAAATCACCCCAAATAGTCACTTTTTCGCCTTTATTTAGGGCTTTTTCCAGTCTTTTGACAGCGAAGTTCATTTCTTGCCCAAAATCAAAGGCAGTTTTTGACTGATAAGCTTTCTCATCCAGAAATATGGCCAAGCTAGGCAGCTCCCGGACCCCGCGATGCCATAATATTTGTGCCACGACGCTGCCATCCGACTCTGGGGTATAGTCTTGGACTATTTTTAAAAACTCTTGGGGAAGCTCTACCGATGGGGGAATTTGCCAGTTAGACACGGGATATCAAGGAAAAAGTAAAAAAGGTGACAGTCAATTTAGCCACCACTAACGGGGGGAATTAAAACTATCTCATCGCCATTTTCGAGGATTTTCTCTCCCGAAACAAACTGAAGATTGACTCCAAAACGAGTAACGTCGCGCCATCTTTCTAATTGAGGATAGGGAGCTATAATATAGTTTAACACTTCTGTAACGGAAGTGTGGGCGGGAAATTCGAGGTTTAATTCTGAAGTTTGATAGACTTCTTGATAAATAGCAAATAGTTTCACTCTAACCGTAATTTTTTCCATCTTTACATCAATATTTTTCTTAGGATAATAACATCAATTGGGAACCCTGTTCGGTTTTGCGGACTTCGATGCGATGTTGAAAAGCTTCTTTAAATTGGGGCATATGAGTTACAGTCAAAATACAGGCAAAATCGGCGGATATAGCGTTAATTGCCGCAATTAAGCGATCGCATCCTTCCGCATCCTGAGTTCCGAATCCTTCGTCAACAATGAGCATTTGTAGGGCTGTTCCGGCTCTTTGTGCCAATAATCTCGCTAAAGCTAATCGAATCGAGAAATTAATCCGAAAAGCTTCCCCTCCTGAATAGGTTTCGTAGGGACGAGAGCCGCGGGTATCACCAATAATAATGTCCAAAGTATCGATTAACTTTTGCCGCTGTTTCTTCGTACCTTTACCGCTTTTTTGGGTTAAAAACTGCACATGAAATTGATTACCGGTTAAGCGAGCTAAGATATGATTAGTTTGTGCTTCCAACTCTGGTAAAACATTCTCAATCATCAGAGTTTGTAAACCATTTTTGCCAAAAGCTATGGCTAACTCTTTATAAACTGTATATTGTTTTTTAACTTTAGCTAAATCGCTCTCTTTTTCTGTCAGTTGTTTACCTAAAGTTTCTAGTTGATGTAACTTCTCCTCAACCCGACCTTTTTGGGAGAGCAATCCATCAATTATCTGTCTTCGCTGTTGAATATTAGTCGATAATGCGGCTATTTCTTGACGATAGTCAGTCAAAGTACCAATCTTTTGACTAATATTTGCTAACTCCTGATTTATCTTCTGGCGATCCTGATTTCGCAGCTGTAATCTTTGCTCAATGTTAGCGATTTTATCGGCTATTTCTGGATAATTTTTTTCCGCTTGTTGCCAGTCTTGATACTGTAATCTTACTCCCTGTAATTGTCGGATCAGATTCTGAATATTCTGATGTTCACTGCGATCATAATTTAAGTTTTGAATAAGCTTTTCTAAGCGTTCAATTTCCTGTTTAATTGGGGAATTTTGACCTAGTTCTTGCTGCTCTTGTTCTAGTCTAGATAGTTGATTAATTAAATTAGGTTTCTCAGCATTAATATTAGCTAAACGACGGTTTGCTTGCTTAAGTTCTGATTCTTGAATTTCTGCCCAACGCCATCTTTTTTCTTCTCCTCTGACTAAAGCATGACTTTGTTCATCATAGTTTAATAGGGCGATTTCTTGATTGACAATTTGCAATTCTTGCTGTAATTCTAGGGCATAATTGCCACTGCTTAAAAGTGCTTCTAACTCCACCAGTATCTCCTCGGTTTTCTCTAGTTCTATTTCCTTTTCTTCAATAGTTTCTAACTTGACTTCTAACTGTACATATTTTTGTTGTAGATTCGATCTTACCGGCAATTCTTGTTTAATTTGGGCTAATTCCTCCCTTAAACGTTTTAAATCTCGATCGCAGCTTACCATCTGTTCCTGTAGAGACCAAATTTGCTCTTGAATTTCTTCTTGATGTTGATGGGTTTTCCTGATTACCTGATGACGGTGATGACTGTCTAAATTCTGTTCACACAGAGGACAAACCGAATCGGGAATATTTAATTTTTCCAATTTATCAGTTAACTCTAAAAGTTGTTCTTCATATCTTTTCTGCTGCTCCAATAAACTTTTTTTATCCACTTGTTTAATAGTTTCTTTTTCTTCAACTCTTTCACAATAGGTTTGTTTTTTATCTAGTTCCTTAATTCGTTTGGCTAAATTGAGAGCTTCCTCTCTTAGTACAGGAATACGAGCGATTTCTGTCTCTAATTGTTGCCGATTTCTTTGCAGTTGTTCCCGACGAGCATTAATCCTGGCTTTTTCCCGTTCCAACTGCATATTTAGATCAGCTTTTCGGCTATTTAAAGGAGCATATTTTAAAGCTAATCTATCCAATTCCTGAAGACGTTGACGATGATAATTTAATTTCGCTAATCCTGCTGGAATATCCCCCGCTTGCTCGATAATTTTTTGAGTTTCTTGTTCCTGTCTTCCCAATTCTTCTAAACGAGCGCTCGTTTGTTGGATGGGAAGGGTAAATTCGTTAATTTTTTGCTGTAATTTCTGTTCTAATTGTTGTTTATCATACTGGGTCTGTTGCCACGCTTGCAATTGACTTGACAAACTTGCTTCTTTCTGGTCTAAATTCAGTAGGCGCTCGTGTGCGGTAATAATCTCATTTTTGCGATGAAGAATAGTTCTAATTTGATTTAATTGATTGTCTAGACTAACTTTTTCCCAGTCTAATCTCTCGATTTCTGCTAATAAACTTCTCTCCTGTTCTCTTTGCCACTGCAGCTGTTTTTCCCAATTCTGACGCTGATTTTCTTCCCCTTGTAGTTGCTGTAAACGCTGGTTATTTAACTCTTGTTCTTGATTAATTTGGTTAATTTGTTTGCTTAACTCTTGCAGGTGTTCCCGATAGGAATTTTTCTCCTCAAGACGGAGTTTGATAGTTTCTAATTGCTGCTCGATCTGGAGGGACTGTCCATCAAATTGTTTCGATATATCCTTAGCTTTATTCGCTAAAATTTCATAGCGATCGAGTTGTAATAATTCTGCTAAAATCTGTTTACGACCACTGGGAGGCTGTTTCATAAACTCGTCCGCTTGTCCCTGTCGTAAATAAGCAGAATTAATGAAAGTTTTATGGTCTATTTTTAGATAAGTATTAATCTGTGCTTGGGTATCTTTAATACTTTTACCCGATAAAGGACGAAAACTTTGATCATTAATCACCTGAAAATCTAAACCAGAAGCTTTTCCCCCCCGGTGACGACTACGGATAATTTTATAGATTTCTCCCCCATAACTAAACTCGAAATCCACCCGCGCATAATCGCTGCCCGCATGAATCACATCATCAGCAATCGAGGTGCGACTTTCTCCCCAAATTGCCCAAGTAATTGCTTCCAGTAAAGAGGATTTTCCCGCACCATTGGCGCCACAAATACAGGCAGTATGTAATCCGCGAAAATCTAGCACTGCCTCGCGATAACTGAGAAAATTTTTTAGGGTTAATTGTAGGGGAATCATAAGCTGGGGAGTGGGGGAGTGGGGAGTGGGGGAGAAAGGAGAGGGGGAGAGGGGGAGAAAGGAGAGGGGGAGATGGGGAGAATGCAGTATAGGTTAGAAATTCATCAGAGGATAAAAAACTGGGGAAAAGATAGCTTCAGCGCAATACATCTGGGTGAATCTGAATCTATTCGGTATCAATAACTCCCTCCTGCAATAACCTCTAATTACAGCTTAACTGAAATCAAGCCGGGGACAAATGCGCTTTTTTTGTTTCCCAGAATTTTCCTCACCATCATTACAACCTGGGCACTGTTCACAGATAAGGGACTTGCGCTTTGATAATGTACCATTTAGGGATTGTCTGATTCGGTTTTCCGGTTTGTTTTATGCAACGTACAAAGTTATAAGGAATGAAACCCATCCTCAACACCCTCCCCCTCCTAATAGCGTTCGCCTTCCTCATCTACCTGATAGGTAATGTTCTATTAGGGATTAAGGAAGTCTTGCGGCTGAACGATGATGATATTAGGAAGGGGAAGAAAGTCATCAGGATTAAAGGTTAATAAATGGGTGATATTATGAGCTTTCATAACAGCCAGAAGCCTAATATCGTGAGTCCTTTTTCCCTTGATGTTATAGTCAGTGACTAATTGAAACCAAAGGGTAAATATCTCTGGCGTTTCTTCAAGGACAGTGAATCTGTTCAGAAATTGATTGATTTGATTTTTAGTTCTTTCAGGAGTCCAGCCTAACCCATTAACCCCAGTAGGACGGGTGGCAACTACCCAAAACTCAATGATAATTTGTGAGGTCAAGCAGCATTTATGTCCTTGATCTATTAAGATATAGGTCGCATCTCTTGCTAAGGCATAATTAGCGGAAATTATGTCACTTAGCCTCAGTAAAATATTGGTATCAAATAGATAGTTAGCCATTAGTCATAGATAGTTTCACGCCCTAAGGCTTCATCGGGTAATCCGGGGGTATCTTTGGGTTGACTTTCCAGAAATTTTAGCCAATCTTCTGCTTTTTCGTGGGAGGTCATCTCTTCAATTTTTGGCGAAGTTTTCTGAGTTAGAAATTGGCTGAAGTTTAAGACTTCTTGTTGTTTTTCTAAAGGAAGTTTTCGCAAGTTTTCGATAACGGCTTGTTCAATATTCATCGAAATTCAGCTTGTCGATTAATCGGCGTACTAAAAAGCATCAATGTCTTCAATACCTGCCCTTTCCTCATTATATCACCCCCCCGCTCTGGCACTGACCCAATCCCCCCACTTGGCCGCGATATTATTCCTACGCAAGTACCTAACTGCTCAGGGTCCCCCGATTTGCTACTCTAAAGGAAAGATAACCGATTCTTAAGACCAAATCTATGAGCATTCCCGAAATTAGCGTCCATGAACTCGCTCTCCGTTTAGCTGATCATGATCCTAATTTACAACTTATTGACGTGCGCGAACCCGAGGAAGTTGCGATCGCATCTGTGGCCACTTTTACCATTTTACCCTTGAGTCAATACCAAGAATGGTCGCCCACTATTGCCACCCAATTCAACCCCCAAGCAGAAACTCTCGTTATCTGTCACCATGGCATGAGATCCCTACAGATGTGCCAATGGCTACAAAGTCAGGGTTTTACTAATGTTAAAAATATTAATGGTGGCATCGATGCTTATTCCCTCCTCGTCGATTCTAATATTCCCCGTTACTAATTTTGATGGCCTCAATCGGGAAAAGAGAGGGGTAAACCATCCCCTTTCTCTCCATTGATTACGGTTCTTCGGTTTGTCTTATGCAATGGACGGGGTTATAAGGAATGAAACCCTTATAGAGACAGACATGGCTGCGATTTTTGTCAATTGTTTTCGTCTAGAGCGAACTAATCAATTAAATCTCTTGTCAGGTAAGGATTTAGTCGATTTATGCCCCCCTATCGAACCATACCAAGTAACGAAGAACCTTGATAACTGATTACTGATAACTGATTACTGATAACTGACTACTGATAACTGACTACTGATAACTGAATAAGCGTTATACTGTCTAAAAAAATGTTATAAATCTTTATCTTAAGATTATTCCCCTATGTCCGCTAGAACTCATCTCAGCGATCGCTATCAACAGATCTTAAAGGCGACAATTCAACATTATATCGCCACAGCCGAACCGGTTGGCTCGAAAACTCTGCTGGAAGAGTACAAATTTACGGTTAGTTCCGCCACGATTCGCAATGCTCTCGGTAAACTAGAAAAAGAAGGCCTACTCTATCAACCCCACACTTCCTCCGGACGCATTCCCTCCGATTGGGGTTATCGTCTCTACGTCGATGAGTTAATGACTCCCGATGACCGTATTGGCGAAAAAATCGGCTATTATCTACATCAAAACGCTAAATCTCCCGCTTGGAGTCTCGAAAGTCTGCTGCAACGGGCCACCCAACTTTTAGCCGGTTTAAGCGGTTATATCGCTATCGTTACCCTCCCCTACACCCTCACCAATACCCTGCGTCATCTGCAATTAATCCCCGTCTCAGGCCGGCAGATCATGTTAATTATTGTTACAGATAGTTTACAAACACGCTCGGTTATGATAGAGATTCCTGAGTCTATGGCAACGGACAAGGAAGATGGATTAGCAGAAGAATTACAAATCCTCTCTAATTTTCTCGGGGAAAAATTAAAAGGTTATTGCTTGGCAGATTTAATTAACCTGGATTGGCAGCAAATCGAGCGAGAATTTGCCCGTTATACCCATTTTCTCCGACAATTAAGCCAAGAAATCAGCGCTAGTCTCCAATCCACTGCCACCCCAGAGATTATCGTCCATGGTGTCGCTGAAGTGATTCGACAGCCAGAATTCGCCCAATGGCAACAAGTACAAATGTTACTGCATCTATTGGAAGCAGAACAGGATCGCCTTTTACCCCTGATTTTACAAAGACCAGAACCAGAAAAATCAGCAAAAAAAGTCAAAATCACCATTGGTTCCGAAAATACTCTGGAATCCATGCGCCCTTGTACTCTTATCTCCGCTTTTTATCAACAGGGAGACACTCCCGTCGGTAGTGTCGGCATTATCGGACCGACGCGAATGTTATACGAAAATACTATTCCCCTAGTGGAATCCACCGCTAACTATCTCAGCGAGGCTATAAGTAAGTAGATATCGCCCGCAAAGGTTCGGGAATGGGACAATCGACAGTAAACTCTAAAATTGTCTCACCATCGCCCAAATAACCAGAATTGGCAAAACAGAGCAACATCCGCACCAGCGCCACCCACACCTCCGCATCGAACTCCCAATCCTGTCCCCGACGCGCCCCACAGGCGATCGATTTTAGCGCCCAAAAATAACTATTTCTCACCACTGAACCGCCTTTTTTATAAACCGGTACATCTTCATGGTGAATACAAAGAATATCATCTTTAGCGATCGCTCTCATCGGTGGCTAGGAAAGTTACAGGAATTTTCCGCTGACTGTCTAGAGAATAACATCCTCTGTTCAATTTTGGGCGCATCCCCTGCACCCCTACCATTTTTAATAACTTCTGTTGATCACCACAAATAGGAAATGCCGCTTTTCTAGTTGAGGCACAAAAAGCTATAATCCTTCCTTAAACCCTCGTTTTTTATCCCTAGAGCGATCGAGTTTTCCTGATTATCATTTAACTATGACCACCGATACTATCACCACTCCCTCACCCAAAAAACTCTGGTTAGCAGCCCTTAAACCACCAATGTATAGTGTGGCGATTATACCGATTATTTTGGGAACAGCGATCGCTTATCAGGAAACAGGTCGATTTTCTCCCCCGATTTTTGCCACTTTTATCCTCTCAGCTATTTTAATTCTCGCTTGGTTAAATCTCAGCAATGATGTTTTTGATGCCGATACTGGGATCGATGTCAATAAAGCCCATTCGATCGTTAATTTAACCGGCAATAAATCTTTAATTTTCTGGCTGAGTAATCTTTTTCTATTATTAGGCATCGCTGGCATTTTTGCTATTAGTTATGGGCGAGGCGATTGGACTATCCTAGAATTAGTCGTCCTCTGCTGTTTTTTGGGCTATACCTATCAAGGGCCTCCCTTCCGTCTTGGTTATCAAGGATTAGGTGAAATTATCTGTTTCTTTACTTTTGGACCCTTGGCGATTGCCGCTGCCTACTATTCCCAAGTTGGTGCTTTTTCTCTCTCTAGTCTAGCAGCTTCAATTATTATCGGGATTACCACTTCTATCATCCTTTTTTGTTCCCATTTCCATCAAGTTGCCGATGATCTCAAAGCGGGTAAAAAATCACCCATTGTCCGTTTAGGTACTTTAAAAGGTTCTAGAGTTTTAACTGCGGTGACGGTTCTCGTTTACCTTTTAACGGTAGTTTTTGTCCTGCTGCGGGTTTATCCCCCTCTCACCCTTTTAATCTTTCTTAGTCTGCCTTTTGCTTGGCAATTAGTCCACCACGTTAACCAAAATCACGACCAACCTCAGCTAGTCAGTAACTGCAAGTTTATAGCGGTTAATCTCCACTTTTTTAGTGGCATTCTCTTCTCCCTTGGCTATTTCCTTGCTTCCCGTTGATCAACCCAATTTTTTTTCTTAAACCCCTTTATCAGTTATCAGTTATCAGTTATCAGTTATCAGTTATCAGTTATTAGTTATTAGTTATTAGTTTTGAGTTTTAAGTTCACTGATTACTGTTTACTGATCACTGATCACTGATGAC
>SFAU01000108.1 GCA_007096045.1 Microcystis novacekii Mn_MB_F_20050700_S1
CGCAGTTAACCAAGAGTTACCAAGTTTTAAGGCGCTGGGGAAAGATGGACTGTGTCGCCTGCTGTTTTTCGAGACTCGTCTCCTCTATCAGCTTTTAACAGACAATTTGCTAAAGTGATAAGTACATATACGAGAGGAATTATACTCATGTCTGCTGGGAAGTTTCAAACAGCCGCTTCATTATCCGATCGAGAGCTAGAAATACTCGATTTAGTGGCTAATGGTTTAACTAATCAAGAAATCTCGGAAAAGCTAGAGATTAGTAAGCGTACCGTTGATAATCATATTAGTAATATCTTGACGAAAACAAAAACCGATAATCGGGTGGAATTGGTGCGTTGGGCATTGCATTGGGGTAAAGTTTGTCTTGATGATATTAATTGTTGTATCCTTCCTTCCCCGGTGCCGACCGATGATCAGGTTTCCTAAACTTCTGGGACTTTTGCTTGCGGTTAATATCATCAGTCTGGGGGGATGTAGTGATGCGGGTTTTGTCACCCCTCCCCAACAGCTTTTAGGAAATACTTTAAATAGCCCTTCCTCGGAAGATAATCCCCGTTTTAACTACGATGGTCGTTATCTGGTTTTTGCCTCCGATCGCCGGGGTCAACGAACGATTTATTTATTCGATCGAGTGGCTAATCGTTTAGTTCCCCTACCGGGGTTAAATCAAGCAAAAACCTATCAAGATCAACCGGATATTAGTGCCGATGGTCGTTATATTGTTTATGTGTCGGAACAGTCCGGTAAACCCGATATATATATTTATGATCGACAAACTCTGCAAGCAAAAAATCTCACCGAAAATATTTTAGGAGAAGTGCGTCGTCCGACGATTAGTGGGAACGGTCGTTTTATTGCTTTTGAAAGTAATCGTTTCGGTCAATGGAATCTGGAAATATTCGATCGAGGTGGCGAAATTTCTCCTTCTTTACCCCCGCTCAATTCTTCCCCGTCCCGATAGTATTGGGGGAGAAGGGAGAAGGGTCTGGGGAGACCACTTCGTGCGCGTTGCGGGGGAGATGGGAGAGGAGAATATCCACAGGACTTGGAATCCCTCCACGCTTACTTTTTGCTCCGTCTCGACTCTTTCTTTTTCCTCGTCTGGCCGCGTAGGTATTCTTGATACTTTCCACAGTCAAGGGTAGTTCTGATCTATCATTTGATAGATGGTTTCGTGACTGAGAGATTCTTGACTGGCTCTTTTCAGACGACCTGCTATTTGTTCCGGACTATGATAATTTTTCAATCCTTTTTTCACCAACTCTAATACCATTTTTCTTTATTCGCGTCACAACGAATGCAGGCTTGGCAAGCATTCGAGCGTGGATGTCTGTCATGGATTTAGAAATTTGGTATAAGGCCGACTCGCTGACATTTTTAAAGGGTTGTTTGGCATTTTTGGTGCGCCTCTCGCTTTCAGCTTGTGCTGTGTCAGGTAGATAGCAGCCCAGAGAACTTTGATTCCTTCTTAATTCTCGTGATATCGTGCTTTGATGACATCCGAGCCAGACGGCCATTTGCCGTTGAGATAAATTTCCCTCTTGACTAAGTTAGTAGAGCAAGTTTCTTTGTTCTATGTTAAGATGTTGTCGGCTCATTTTTGGGTCTGATTTGTTGTTGTTAATGATCAGACAGTACCTGAGGAGCCTTTCTTTGTCAACTCTTGAGGTTGATGCGTTTCATTTTTGAATTGACGTTACGCTCCCAACGTTTATTGTTCACCTACCAAAGAGTCCATAGATTATGTCCCAGAATGAGTCCAGCGTTAACAATCAAGACACATCATTTGCTTTCGGTACTGATATTTTAGGTCGCTACTTCTGTAACACCCTAGAGGAGGCGGCAAAAAGTAATGAAGCCAGACCATTTGATCTGGTGGTGATCGGATCGGGAATGTACGGTTCGTATATTGCAAGTAAACTCTATTACTGGAGTAAAAATAAAAATCAACTTGGAGAGGAAAAAAGGTTAAAAATCCTCATCCTTGAAGCTGGTCCTTACATCGTACACGAGCATATCGAAAACCTCCCGCCTAAGACTGGGGGCATTTTCGATAAATTCAACAAATCCCCCTACATATGTCATGTTCATCGTCCAGGGACGGATGAGAAGTATTTTGGGGAAGTAACTAAGCATAACTACTGCGTTGGGGGTAAATCGTTGGCCTGGGGGAAGTGGTCGCCACGCCTTACCAAGGAAGCTTTAGATTCTTGGCCAAAAGAGGTTAGAGATTTCCTATATGAGAACTATGAAAAGGTAGAAGATGAGACAGGTGTTTCTGACTACTCAGACCTTATAAATGGGACTCTTTTTAAGGGTTTTAAGAGCTTGCTAAGGAAGAAGCTGGCTCTACTGGGATTCAATCATCTCAAGCTTATCGATCCACCGATAGCTGTCGCTGCGAATAGCACGGTGTCAGGAATATTTAGCCCCGATGCTTTCAGTAGTCTTGGTAGGCTCTTACAAAATATACGGATTGAATCCGACTACCCAGATGCACCGAAGCCCGGTGATCCTATTTGGAAATCTAAATCTATCTTTCTTGTTCCGAATACACTTGCATATAAACTTGAAACCGATCATGGTCGTGTCTCTCGCATTAATGTAGTCGATGTCAACTCTAAGGAAACGAGATCCTTTGACCTTTCAAGAAATTGTGATGTGATCTTGGCCGGTACGGCTGTAGAATCTACTAGGCTTGTACTCAACTCATTTCCCAGATCGGACTCTTTAAAAGAGAACCAAGAGTTAATCGGACGTAATCTGATGGGACACCTGTTCAGTGGAGTAAAAATTCGGATTAAGCGAAAAGCACTTCAACTTGAGGAGCATATTCTTGAGTCCGCCCTTTATCACATACAGGGCTACAGCGAAAAGTTTAAGAGAAGCTACCATTTCCAATTCTTCTGCAACTCTGATCCTGACTTTGATGTTTTCACGACTCTCTATAAAATGTTTTACGATTTTGAAGAGCTTATCGATACATTAGGGTCGCAGAATAAGGAATGGGTCACTTTATTGGTATTAACGTGTTCTGAGGTGCAAGGGAAACCAGATACTCCCCTTGGCACTGACGGCTCGAATTGGATGAATTTAAGTACGCAAGACGAAGAATTTGGTGACTTAAAATATCGTAAGCCCTACCTAAAATGGAAAAGTTCACCAGAAGATGAGGAATTCTGGGACGAAGTTCATTCAACTTTATTTAAATTTCTTTCATCACTCGTACCCTTCGGTGACATCCAATACCTAGATCCTCCGAATATGCAATACCCAGATCCGAAAAAGCCAGATTCAGAAAAATTGAAAGATGATAGAAACTGGAAATCAGAAAAACCGACACAATTCGACCCATATAAAGAGACTGCGGCTTTTTGGAATTCACGCCATGAATCGGGTACGCTATGGATGGGTGAAGATCCTTATAAATCTGTAACAGACCTAGACGGTAAATTACACCACATTCAAAATGTTTACTGCGCCGATCAAGCAATTTTTCCTACTGTAGGATCTGCAAATCCCGTTCTTACCGGGCTTACTCTAAATCGTAAAATAGCACAAGCAATTATCGATCATTATAAAGATTTTACTGACGCTGACGATAACACTGATACCAACCAATATCGAAAGTTATTCACTGGAACATTTGATAACTGGAAAATTCAAGGGACTAAGGGCGAACGTGAGCTCATCTCTGATGAGATATTTGAATTAAGAAAGAGAGAAGAACATCGTCATGGTGTAGCTTGGTTTGACGAAGTATTCTCAGAATTTGAACTCATCCTAGATTGGAGAGTATTTGATTACTCTGCGAATAGCGGAATAATTATCCATGCCCCAAATCCGGCGCGGTTTTCAGAAGAGGGAAAAGCAGACGATCCTATTTACGAGCGTGGCTACGAGATTCAAATTGACGAGAGTGGTTACGATTATATAAACAATATTTACGGTAGTCCTTTACACAAAACCGGAGCCATTTACGACGTTGCCCCCGCTAATCGAGGGAACACCAAGAAACCTGGGTATTGGAATCGCTTTAAAATCATTAGCTCAAAAAGTGGGATAGAAGTGCATCTCAATGGCAAACTTGTAAGCCACTTATCCCCCTTGTTAGAAAATAAGGACAAAGAGGGCTACATTTGTTTCCAGTTTCATACAGGTAAAATTCAGTTTAGAAATATTCTGATTCGGGAGCATCAGAAAAATCAGTAACCCTTGAGTATTGATCAAATAGGATCAAGAGAGCTCAATCACAAAGATGGCGATCGCTCTCGCTCACGTTGGGATTCGTTGTCAAATAATCATGCACCCAATTGCAACCGTACATTAATGGATTCAACGTAAGAACCTTCTCCTTATTCCACAAAATGATTGTCTTATCTTCGTTTGCTGAGGCAATAGTTTGACCATCAGGACTGAAGGCTATTGACCAGAAGCGACCACTGTAGCCATTCAGAGTCGTCAATAAAGTGCCATCCGGTTTCCAAAGCTTGATTGTCTTGTCCCAGCTTGCCGAGGTAATGGTTTGACCATCGGGACTGAAGGCGACTGAAAAAACGACAGCACTATGACCTTTAAGGGTTGTCAATAAAGTACCATCCAGTTTCCAAAGCCTTACTGTGTTATCCGCACTTGCCGAGGCAATCGTCTGCCCATCGGGACTGAATGCCACTCCATAAACCTGAGCAGTATGTCCTGAAAGTGTCTTTAGGAGAACAGGCACCGGATCCGGCTTCACTCTCCAGAGTTGTACAGTATTGTCTGCACTGGTGGAGGCGATCGTCTGACCATCGGGACTGAATGCCACTCCAAGAACCGCCGCTTGATGTCCTTTCAAGGTGGCGAGGAGTTGAGACGTTCCCTGGCCTACTTTCCAGAGCTTGACGGTATTATCCCAGCTTGCAGAAGCAAGCATCTGTCCATCAGGACTAAAGGCAACTTCCCAAACCACTGCTTGATGTCCTCTCAGGGTAGCAAGTAATCGAGGCTTCTCTCCACCTAAGTTCCAAAGCTTGACGGTATTATCTGCACTTGTGGAGGCAAGCCTCTGACCATCGGGACTGAAGGCGACTCCATAAACCTGAGCGGTGTGTCCGCTGAGAGTTGCGAACAGAGTGCCATCTCGCTTCCAAAGTTTGACCGTTTTGTCATCACTGGTCGAAGCAATGGTCCGACCATCGGGGCTGAATGCCACTCCAATCACCACGCCACTATGTCCTGTCAGCCTTGTTAACAAAGGGCTTTTCAGCCTCCAAAGCTTGACCGTTTTGTCATCACTAGCTGAAGCAATGGTCTGACCATCGGGGCTAAATGTTACTCCCCAAACACGATCGCTATGTCCACTGAGAGTTGCAATCAAAGTACCATCCCGCTTCCAGAGCTTAACAGTCTTGTCCCAACTACCTGAAGCGAGAGTCTGACTATCGGGGCTGAAGGCCACTCCAGCAATCACTTCACTATGTCCTGTAAGGGTTGCCAGTAGAGCCGGCATTTTCCCCGTTTCTAGTTTCCAAAGTTTTATCGTTTTGTCCCAACTGGCTGAAGCTAGGAGCTGCCCATCGGGACTGAACGCTACTCCATTGACAATATCAGTGTGACCTTTGAGAGTCGTAATTAAAGTGCCATCTCGCTGCCAAAGTTTTACTGTCTTATCGTCACTCGCCGAGGCCAGTATTTGACCGTCAGGACTAAAGGCAACTCCATTCACCACAGCAGTGTGACCTGCTAGAGTTGCAATTAAAGTGCCATCCTGTTTCCAGATTTTTACCGTCTTATCATCACTCGCTGAGGCCAGCATTTGACCATCGGGACTGAATGCCACTCCCCTCACACCATCGCGATGTCCTACAAGGGTATTTAACAAAACAGGTGTCTTGCCCGCTTCTATCTGCCAGAGTTTGATGGTTTTGTCTGTACTACCCGAGGCAATCGTGTGACCATCAGGACTAAACACAGCTTGCCAAATTCGATCGCTGTGTCCGTTCAGAGTTGCAATTAGAGTACCGTCTCGCTGCCAGAGTTTGATGATTTTATCACGACCCGCTGAGACGAGTATGTTACCGTCGGGGCTGAAGGCGACGCTTTTAACTTCGTCGCGATCCAATGACAAACGATTGTATTCAAGAACACCATAATCTGCCTGCCGTAAGATGGAATCAACCTGAGTTTTAGTCTCAGCGTCTGTTCCTCCTGTCCTGGATAATTTTTGCCAGGCCCGAATGGCCTCAATCAACGCATCTAACTTATTATTGGAGACAAAAAGTGCTTCTGAGGACGCAGCGATGGCCTTGATCTCGCTACGCGCTGAATTCTGCCATTGCCCCCAAGCGACTCCTGCTAAGATTAAGGCCCCTAGCAAGCCACCTGTGAGTCCTGAGATCGTTAACTTTCGCCTGCGCTTTTGGGATTTCAGGTCACGATCGCGCAGTGCCACACTTTGCTCAATCAATTCGCGATCGCTCGAACTCAGTTGATCAGGGCGATTCAGATACCAATATTCTGCATCGGTCAGAGGTTTACCCCGCAACAATGCCCCTTCATCCTGATGGCTGCGCTCCCACTGGTAGCGGTTTGCCCGCAGTTGCTCTTGCCAGAGGCGAAACTCTCGATCGAGCTGCATCCAATTCCTGAGCCGTTTCCAGCCGCCAATTAATGCCTCGTGAACAATTTCTACGGTTTCTTCTCCTGTAGATTCGTTGCGGTTGGTCACCACTAAGCGAGAGGAGGCTAAACGCGCCACCAAGTCCCAGTTTTCCGGCTGCACGTCATCCCGTGTAGCAGAACGCCGGCTATCGTCTGTCCCGGCGCCCGGCTGCACTAATTGGATAAATACCCGTTGCGATCGCTGTCGCTCCTCTTCGTTCAGTTGAGCGTACACGAATTCTGCGTGATTGGCCAGTGATGCTTCTACGCCGCCAATCTGGTCATAAGCCTGATTGGTTAGCCATCCATCTCGCTGGTTTGACCACAATTGCGTGAGGGCAAATTCCAACAGGGGCAAACGCCCTGGCTGCTCGTTCATGGCATGGATCAGCTTCTGGGTTAACCCATCCTCTAACCTCACTTGCATTTGGGCGGCGGGCTTTGCGATCGCGGCTTGCAACTCTTCCGGGTTCATCGGCCCCAAAATCTGAATTGCACCTTGCAAAGCATCACTCAAGGGGCGGTAAGCTAGGGCATAGCCACAAAAGTCTGCTCTTAGGGTCAGAATCAGGGTGAACGCTGGAGCGGAGTTCACGGCATTTAGTACAGTATCCAAAAAACTCTGTCGCTCTGCCTCTGGACAAAGGGTATAGAGTTCTTCAAATTGATCGGCGATCAAAATCAGGCGCATCCCTAAATTCTGCTGTTTAACCCACCCGATGAGGTTGGATAATCCCTGGTCGTCTTGCCGCAAGAGCCGCTCTAGTTCTACTGCGTTAGCGAAGCTGTCGCTTTGACCTTCTGGGAGAGCATCGCCACACCCCTGTTGGGGCTGATGTAGAGAGACAAATTTAGCGATCGCAGAACACTGCGCCAACCCAGTTGCTAACGCTTCCAACGGATTATTTCCTGGACGAAACGAGACAATCTCTACAGACGGCGAGCCTTGTTCCTTCATGCCGCTACTGCCTAATTCCTGACGCAAGCGCGGCACTAATCCCGCAAAGACGACGGATGATTTGCCACTGCCAGAAGCACCAATCACCGCCACCAATGGCTTTTGTTTGACCGCAGCCAGCAGTGCCTGAGTTAGCTGCTCCCGCCCAAAGAAGAACCGAGCATCTTCCTCCCGAAAGGCAAATAGACCGCGATAGGGACAGGTTGGCGTTCCTCCCAGCTGAATCCAAGTGGGAGGTTCAACGGCTAGATTTTGGCAAATCACGGGCAACCAAGACGCTGCGGGAAAATCATCTTCTAATCCTTGCAGCTTTCGACGCGCTTGCTGAACGGCAAGATAGAGCGGCAATTGCTCGAGCGCAAATGCTGTCAGAAACTGCTGAAAAAATTCTTGTGCCACCCGATTGGGAACAGGTTCGCGCATGACAATCACCGTGGGAATGTGTAGTTTCTCCAGTGCTTGTGCCAAGCCTAAACCATCGCAAGAATTAAAAATAGCCAGCGTTAACCCCTTCTCGATCGCGGTTTTCAGTGCCTCTTCTAACTGTGGAATCGTCAAACTATTGTGGGTTGAATTCTCATTAATATATATTCGACCCGTTTGTCCCTGGGTTTGACTGTGACCGGCAAAAAACAGGATATCCCACCCTTCAGGCTGCCATAATTGAGTATTGAACTCCTGGCGTGAGGGGTTGGCCAGGAACTTAACTGACCCATCCTGCAACCGCTGAAGTAAGCGGGTTTCTGTGGCTAAATCAATGGCAGAGCTATTGCCTAAGACGGCTAAAATCCTGACTTTCTGGTCAGTTTTTGCTGACTTCAGAACATTTCGATACTGGTACTCTGGTTGACTCAACGCCATTTCCGCTTGGGGATAATCCTCGAAGAAATGCCAGCGATGCCAGGGAAGAGAGCGCAATTCCAGATCGTTAGTTTCAATCATGACTCGGATGGGAGCGGATGAGTCGAGTCGCGATCGCAGTTGCAGTTCAATGGGGAGAAACCCCTCCGATTTCAGCCAAGTATTGAGGCTTGCCTGTAGCTGCTGGCACAACTCATCAAAACTGACCTGAGAAATATTGGTAATGCCTGCTTCACTGATTTCTAGTTGACCCACTTCTGCGGGAGAAGATGAAGATAGATGTCCTGGTTTGGATGTAGGGCGATCGCGTTGTCCGCCTGTAATGCGTTCAGCTTCGCTGCGCCCAAGGCGATCGCACAGCCCCCGATAAACAAGCTGCCAATTCCGATACAGTTCCCCTAAAGCGGGTGCGGCGGGCAACGTGCCGATAAATTGCTCTGGTCGCGGATTGCCGTCCGTCCACAACTGAACGGTAACTCGCGGAAATCCCTGATACAAGTCCCCACTGCCTAGATTAATAATCACTGACTTGTTCATTTCAGCCGCACCCGTATTTGACAGTCAAACTTTCATCGTTAATGCTACAACCTTTCACCTTATCTTTACAGAAACGCTACTGCGTTAATTTTTTGACCGAATTTAGGCTCTCCCGACCTCTTGGTGTAAACCGTATAGTAGAATACAAATCTTCTGATTGTACAAACGTTTAGTGTGATTATCAGCTAAAAAGTGGTCAAAAAAATGTGAACTTAGTGTCAGCATTCGTCCCGAAGCGCTAAGCGCTTCGGGACGGGGCTTTTAAAGGGGCGAAGTAATTCGCCCCAGGGTTCCCCTCATGAATGCTGACTTTGCATATAGACAATTCTCAAAGACCGATGCTATGGTAAATATATCTTGACCACTATTCCTTAAGCGATAACCGAGCTTCGGCGGGTCGTGTTTCCAGAAAAAGTATGGGTCTTAGGAACTAGGACGGATGCCTGTAGAGGGAAGGTAAGACTTGCTATCTTTCGAGGTGGAAAGCGCATCCCATTGAAGCAGGAAGCTCTCAACGACCTTGAGAGTAGTTCACTTAGACTCTTTATCGTCAAAGAGGTGCGTTAGACTTGGTTAACGCACGCTAGAAGAGCTAAATATTAGCGTGCTGCTTCGCAGTGCCTCAGCTTCGCGCGTCTCCGAAGGTGGCATCCCACAGTTGCGCTTGTTATCGCTGCTGGGTCATTGCGATTACAGTTTCCACAGTCAGGTCAGAGATATTGCCAAGGGTAGGGAGTATATCGGTGACCGCATAGACCAGTGGCAGTTCTTGGTTCTCCCAAACCCAGATTTGCTGTCGCTGAATATCGATCAGCCAGGCGAGCTCAGTTCCGTTGCTCAAGCAGTGCAGAATTTTATTCTGTAGATCTAACGTACTTTGGTCGGGGGAGCGAATTTCAATTAACCAGTCCGGTGGACCTTGCAGCGGTCCATCCACCTCTGAGAGGCGATCGCTTTTAACAACGGCAATGTCAGGCACGGGAGACAGCGGGGGCACGATGCAACGGAGTTCTTGGATTGCCTCGTATGCTTTGGTTTGGTTGTTGATCGCGTTAACAAGATTGCGCTGGAGGCGGCAATGAAACAGCGTTGGCATGGGCTTTTGCTGGGCCTGTCCATGGATGAATTCCCAGGCAGGAGAGGCTTCAATGTTGGCTTGCTGGAGAAAAGCGTCTAAGGGGCTAGTGATTGTAGGAGATTGCATAGTTGCCTGAGAAGCACCCAGGAAGGCGCAACGTATTTTTAGTGATTAGTTATATTATAAAACCGGCTTCATCGAAAATTTGGGTCTGAAACCCCGTCGTTTCACGACGGCTTTACTGTTAAATACTAGCGCATTTACCAAATATATGCTAAAATGTGAGACATGGAAAAAGCCTATTCGTTTCGATTTTACCCCACACCAGAACAAGAGTCGCTATTGCGGCGCACTTTGGGCTGTGTAAGATTAGTTGACAATAAAGCTCTCCATCTCAGAACAAAAGCATGGTACGAAAAGCAAGAAAGAGTAGGATATACTGAAACTTCTTCAATGCTAACTGATTGGAAAAAGCAAGAAGAATTAGACTTTTTAAACGAAGTTAGTTGTGTACCTTTACAACAAGGGTTAAGACATCTACAAACAGCTTTTACTAACTTCTTTGCTGGTCGTACTAAGTATCCTAACTTTAAGAAAAAACATCAAGGAGGAAGTGCCGAATTTAGCAAATCTGCTTTTAAATTTAAAGACAGACAAATCTATTTAGCTAAATGCACAGAACCTTTACCTATTCGGCTCTTCGGGAATTGTTATGCAAATAATTAACTTAAAATAAAATTCGATGAGAGCAACTACGCTCAAAAGTAGCTGAAATTTATACAGGGAGACACTTACAGCACAAATAAGTTAATACCAAAAGATAG
>SFAU01000109.1 GCA_007096045.1 Microcystis novacekii Mn_MB_F_20050700_S1
TGAGTTAAAAGTTAAACTTCAAGTTTTCATTCAGGACGAATGTACTGATTAACTAATTTTTTGGGGAAAATTAGTTAACCCATTATTATAACATATAATTAATTTGCAAGAGTTCTATTGAGAAAAAAGCAAAACCTTACATTATACCATAAAAAAATTATGCAAGAGGTCTAATCAAGCATAAGCTAACTGTTCCTGATCAGAAGCCCCTATTAACCCTTTCTCTGAAGACATTGTAACATCAATCCCTCGCATCCTTAAACCTTTGGAGATCGCGTTAGAAACTCTTTTATCTAGTGCGATCACTATCTTCTTGTTAATTAAACTTTAAAACCGCGATCGCTAAAGCTACTTCCACTTTTGATAATTTTTAATGTTAGAATCAAATACCTCCCTTTAGGCTTTGCTATGGGTGCGATTGAAACCACTGGTATCCTCAACACCCAAGGGCAAATTCAACTTGATCATCCTATTCCCCAAGAAAAAGATAGATTTGTGCGCGTCATTCTTTTGATGTCGGAGGATGAACTGAAGGAAAAAAACTGGCTAGATACCGTTTCCCATAACCCTAGCTTTGCTTTTCTGCATGATCCCGAAGAAGATATTTATACCCTTAACGATGGACAACCGGTAAGCAATGAAGGGTAAAATCGTTTTAATTTTCCCTGGGACGATTTATCTTCCAGTAAAGTTCGCCCTGCTTATTGCCTAACCAATCAAATTGGAGGCTATCAACACATTATCTTTGCCCTAATTACCAGTCTTAATTGTAGATATTTTGTCCGATATTCTACGTTCCTAAAAAAATACGATCACTGATTCCTTATTGCGGCAAGAGGAGGGATTAGATCATCGCCAAGCTTTTGAGCAGGCCAGAATTACAGAGTCAATCTTTTGAAATTAGCTGATAGAATTAAAGAGAAAACGAAGCAAACAGCAACTTATGCTAAAAACAGGGCAACAGTTTTTGATGCCTTCAACCAGTCATCTTCGCTCATCAGACCATAAACAAGCAAAATTATCTGTATATTTAATCACTCAATCAGAAGCTTTTCCCTTTGAAATAGCAGTTTTCAAATAGGAAACTACCTCATTAATTGCCACTTCTGACGCTTTTTTACTGGCTCTTTCGACTAATTCCACCTTACCCGATTTGAGAGATTTACCCGTGACAATGCGATAGGGAATCCCAATTAAATCCGCATCTTTGAACTTAACTCCTGCACGTTCATCCCGGTCATCTAAAAGGGTTTCAATGCCCGCTTGATTTAACTCATTGTATAAACTTTCGGCGGTTTTTACCTGATCGGGATCGGCTAAATTAGGAATAACCACAATCGCTTGATAAGGGGCAATAGCTACGGGCCAAATAATACCATCTTTATCGTAGGATTGTTCTACGGCTGCCTGGGCTAAACGGGATACTCCAATCCCATAACAACCCATACAAATGGGGGTAGATTCTCCCGCTTCATTAGTATAAAAAGCATTCATAGCTTGAGAATATTTATAGCCCAATTGGAAGATATGACCAACTTCAATTCCTCTAGCACTTTGCAGGGTTTGATTAGGATCGTGAATAGCTCGATCGCCTACCTGGGCTTTGCGTAGATCGACGATTAATTCCGGTAAGATAAAATCTTTACCCCAATTCGCTCCCACTACATGAAACCCAGTTTCATTAGCACCAGTGATAAAGTTTTCTAAGTCTGTCACCGTGTGATCTGCTATACGTAAAAACTTAGGAGCTATATCGCTGGCTTTTTTGAGTAAATTATCTTCTAAGTCGGGAGCAATATAACCCAAAGGTAAAGGTTTAGTTGCCCATTTCTGTTGAGCGGCAGCATCGGGTATTTTTAAAGCCAAAATTGTTTTAGCATTGTAACGGCTCGCCTGTCTAACTAATTCATTTTGTAGTTTAACTTCGTTAACCTCTTGATCGCCGCGAATATGCAGTAAAACTAAAACAGTTATGCCGCTATCATAAACCACTTCGTAGAGAACATTCTTGACGATAGCAGTGGCAGAACAATCGAGAAATTTAGCTAAACTTTCGATCGTGTTGGTGTTAGGAGTCTCTTTTTTAGCCAACTTTTTCAAGGGAGAAGCCACTTTATCTGCCGGCAAAGAAACGGCTTTTTCCACATTAGCCGCATACTTTTCATCGGCGGTAAATAAAACCTCATCTTCTCCAGCATCAGCTAAGACCATAAATTCTTGGGATGCGGAACCGCCAATCGCTCCAGAATCGGCTTCTACTGCCCGAAAAGCTAACCCACAACGGCGGAAAATATTGCGGTAAGCTATATCCATCGCTTGATAGGTTTTCTTTAAACATTCCTCGTCGAGATTGAAAGAATAGGCATCCTTCATAATAAATTCTCGTCCCCGCATTAAACCAAAACGAGGGCGAATTTCATCGCGAAATTTAGTTTGAATCTGATATAAATTAACTGGTAATTGTCGATAGGAACGAATTAAATCACGAGCGACGGCAGTAATTACTTCTTCGTGAGTCGGTCCTAATCCTAACTCCCGCTTTTGCCGGTCTGTCAGGGCAAACATAATCCCTTCTGCTTTTGTGTAGGTGTCCCAACGGCCTGATTCTTGCCAGAGTTCCGCCGGTTGCAGTTGGGGAAGTAAACATTCTTGGGCGCCGGCTTTGTTCATTTCTTCCCGGACTATCTGGGAGACTTTCTGTAAAACCCGCCACATCAGGGGTAAATAGGCGTAAATACCGCTGCCGATGCGACGAATGTAACCGGCACGGACTAAGCATTTATGACTAGGGATTTCCGCCTCGGCTGGGTCTTCCCGGAGGGTGACAAAAAGCTGTTGAGAGAGTCGCATCCTATCGATATCCTTTTGAACAGAAGACTTTCTATTATCTCATCAAAGGAGAGCGACTGCAATTATCAATTACTTGTGTTGACAAACAATAACAGCGACCAGTTTACCGATTCTCAGGTATTTCCCCTCATAACTTGAGACTGGTTGGAGAAGCATTGAACCTTAGTTGCAACTGCCTAACTCCCTTGTTCTCTACTCTAGGAAATATGAGCGTTCAGGTTGATCGCTGTTATCGTCGTTATCGAGACAGAATGTAACTCTAACAGGGTTTACTCCTTTGTGAACTTGACCTTATAACCTTGCCAGTTGATCTGTCAGGGAAGCTTTTTTCTTTAGCTTCAATTATTAATATAACATCGGAGCGGAGCTAGAAGTCTTTCTCTTAATCAAAGTTTACATTGCCAGGATCAAGGAAAAGCCTAGATGTTTTGACGCTTGACCCATCATAATTAGGGTTGGCTGCAAGAAGCTGTAACCTTGATCAAAAAAGGCTTTTAGCTGAATTGAGAGTCGCTTGGGTGCAAGGAAATCTGCTAAAATCCCTCAAACCCCCAACCTCACCAGAAAACTTCGAGCTTCCCTTTGAGGGGAAATTATCTCGAGATAATCGTTGGTTACTCATGGCCAATCTCATCCCTTGATCAGAATTTGAAGAGGAATATGCGAAAAACTTTTCCGCAGAAATGAGCGCACTGGTCAAATCCTTTCCAATAGCTTTGGGAGCGTTAATCATTAAAGATTTGTCCTTTGTTAAGAGGTCGAGTCCCCTGCGCTCTAGTTCCTTTGAGCGAGCGAGCGTGGGTTCTGGTCAAAGCTAGATTTGAACCAGCTTCATCGAGCGAGATCAGCTAGTTCGGCTAGAGTTGCGTCATTATTTTCCTCGATTAACTCACCCAGGGTGCTCATCTGTTCTGGCGTGAGTTTTCAATGACGTCCACATCGATAAGTCTTCGGTCGAATATCTCCCGTTTCTCGAGATTGCTTCAAAAGCTTTTGTACGAAACTTAAGGTTACGCAGAATCTTTTCGCTAATTGTCTTTGAGAGATGGGTTCGTTATAATAACATTCTAGGATTTTCTGACGGAACTCTACTGGATAGGATTTCATTTTTTTGCAATTTAGCTATCGATAACATTATACTTCATATTTGTGAGAAAGGCTGTCAGTGTGTTTTAGTTTAGCCTACCGATGGGCAGGTATTTTAAATACTCGTCACTTCTCACTTGCTGGCAATAGTTCTCGGTAGAGAGGGCAGTATTTATCTACTATTGTGATGGTTTTTTGGTCGAGACGTGGCCTAAAGTTGAGGAAGGATTAGTCTGTACTTCACCTTTACGAGAAAGGCTGTAATTTTGTCCAACTACCTAACGTTTGCGTTTGAGCAATTTAGAAATGCGTCGATTGTACCGCAACCAACGCCAAATTTTAATGACTAATTCCTCCACCCATAAAATAATCCCATCTAATCCCTCTAAAATCCGTT
Organism: Microcystis novacekii Mn_MB_F_20050700_S1; assembly: GCA_007096045.1. Classification (GTDB taxonomy): domain Bacteria; phylum Cyanobacteriota; class Cyanobacteriia; order Cyanobacteriales; family Microcystaceae; genus Microcystis; species Microcystis novacekii. Next base: position 4,334 of record SFAU01000109.1, read on the forward strand.
CTAAGGGGTGTTTAACGTAGCCGACGGGAGTTGATTCGGTTTCTAACCATTCTTCGTTAATTGGTTGAATTATCTCCTTCGCATAGCGGGGATCTAATTGGGGTGCGGGGGGGGATTCTCCCGGGGTAATTTGGGCAGCGGCTGGGGGGATTTTTTGTAAAGATTTATTTTGTTTTTCTTGACTAAAAGCTCTTTTTGTGATAGTAGGCTCGGCGGGGGTGACTGGGGAGTGGGGAAGGGGATGAGCGGGGTTAAGGCAGTGGTTTTCGGAGTCTTGGGGAGAAATAGCCAATATATCGGCGGATTCTAGCCAAGGTTGCTCGCTGACGGCGGAAAATGTCAGGGATTGGCGAGAGGAAAAGAAGTGATCGATCGCCGCTTGGATGAGTTTGCCGATCGTGAAGGGATCCGCTTGGGTTTGTTTTTCTAGCCAATCCTGGAGACGTTGCTTGAAGGTGATCAGCAGAGAATTAGGAAGACTTAGGGAATATTTTGCCGATAAAGCGGGTGAATCAGCACTATATTCTAAATTATTCTTTTCTTTTGCCCAGAAATGCTCGATCGCCGCATAAATTAACCAATAAAGGCGCCAGAGATAGGAGGAATTTTTCTCCAGATTCGGGGACTCGTTCACGAGATCGGAAGGGGGGTTAGAGGTGTGGCTCAAACTGCTGGGGATTGCGGGGGAGATAGCGAGAAATTTAGCCTCGAAAATCGCTAATTTTTCGTCAATAACTTCTAAAATTGCTTGATAATTTAAATTAGGCAGTGGTAAGGAGGGGGGTGTCGGGGTTTTGACGAGATGGGATTCTTGGAATAGATTTATGGCGATCGCTATTTGTCCCTGTTGTTCCCAGCGTAGTAGGTTCCAAAACCAACGGATCGGGGGCAAGACAGGATTTTTATCGGTAAAATTCGGTAATAAAGGCGGATATTGCCGATTTAATCGCTTAATTCTCCGTTTTTCGAGGGCGTAGTTAGCCAGTGACGTCCTAATTTGTTTTTCTATTTGTCTTTGGGTTTGATTATCGGTGATTTTAACAGTCTGGTGATCGTTAGTGACGAAAACTAAAGCTTGATCCTCTAGATCGGCTGCTATGCCAATAAATGCCGTTTCTTGGTCGGATAAGCTCTGTAGAAATTCTGCGATCACATCCGTCTCCTCTTTGCCGGGGGGTGATAATTGTTTCTGGAGACTGTTCCCCAATTGATTAGCTGTCATCCGCAGCGATTGTATCAGTAAATAGACGGGATAGAGGGCTATTTGCAGGGCAAGAGCGATCGCATTTTGACCGCGACGGGAAACGCGGCCGAGGTTATCTTTCAGACGGATCAAGCGACGGTTGATCAGGTTGAACAGTCGGCTTTTATAGGGATCGGCAGCCATGGATTTTGGGCGATAACATCTTCAATTACACTATCCTATTGTGCAAGGGCGGGATAAAAAAAATTTTTTGCCAAAACCCTTGACTCCCAGAAAGATTATTGTTATATTTAAAAAGGTCTGAAATCTAAGCCCCCATCGTCTAGTGGCCTAGGACACCTCCCTTTCACGGAGGCGACAGGGATTCGAATTCCCTTGGGGGTATCAAAAAAAGTCAGAGGTGTTAAGCTTCTGACTTTTCGGTTTTTTTCTCCCGTTGATGGCTTTTTGGTAGGGTGACGGTGAAAACTGTTCCTCGATCGATCTGACTTTCGACGCTAATTTGTCCATGATGACTGAGGGTAATCGCTAAAGCGATCGCTAATCCTAATCCTGTTCCCCCGGAAGTGGCGGAATTTTGCCGTGCGGGATCGAGACGATAAAAGCGATCGAAAATATGGGACAAAGCAGCCTCGGGAATCCCGATTCCGTTATCTTTGACGCGTACCAGTAACACCGATTGTCGATCGCGTTTACTTTTTTCTAACTCCACTGCCACATTTTTAGGCTCAGATTCGAGCAAAAAAGCGTGTTTTAGGGCATTAGAAATTAAATTTGTGAATAAACGAGCTAATTGATCCCAATCTCCCTCCATAGTAAACATTTCATCGCTGTAGGAAAAATCCTCTTGGTCCGGTTCCACAATCGACAAAGAGAGGGAAATTCCCTGCTTATCGGCGATTAAACGCTGTTCTTCCACCACTTCCATCAATAAAGCATCCAAAGGTACAGCTTGCTCGATCGGTTGGACGATGCCACTATCAGAACGGGCTAAAAAAAGCAGATCATTGACTAAATTGCCCAATCTTTCCGTTAAACGCTCGATCACTTGCAAGCGTTGATCGCCAGTTTGGGGATAAGCGATCGCCATTTGCACGTTAGTTTGGATAGTGGCGATCGGATTGCGTAATTCATGGGAAGCATCGGCGGTAAATTGTTTTAAACTCTGATAGGACTCTTTTACCGGTTGAATGGCTAAACCGGACAAAAACCAACCAATCCAAGCGACACTGGCAATCATCAGGCAAATTCCAACGATTAAATCCAATAATAGCTGTCTAATTGGTTTTGTCACCTCAAACCAAGGATGACTTACCCGCAGATATCCCAAAACATAATGACCGATTTCCACCCTTTCGGTTATTTGTCGCAGCAGACGATCATCGGATAAGCGAATAGTTTCCCCCTGACGGTGGGGATGCAGGGGAATATCTAAGGATTCGGCCAGAGTTGACCAAACTAGATTACCTTGGGGATCGAACCATTCCAAATCTATATGATCGTCCTCCACGGATTTACCCTGACTGGGAAAACTTGCGAGGGGATCGACGCGATAACGTCCTTGGTCCGGGGGAATCGATTCGATCACGAGGGAACGATTTACCACCTCAATGATGTGTTTGAGGGTATCATCAATGCGATCCACTAGGGTATGCCGCACATAAAAATACATTCCCGTAGCGAGAAAAAGCAGTAGTATGGCAGTGACAACAGTGTACCATAAGGCTAAACGGCGGCGAGTGGCTTGGAACACCGATAATCTATGGATTGGCTAGAGATTTTTAGGACAATGTATCCTATTTTACAGCTTATTTGAGCGATTTATTATTGGAGAATAAATTATTTTTAGCCATAGGGAAAAACTGACGGTTGCCAAGAATAGCTAGACTTGAAGGCTCATAGTCCTTAAAAATTGCTGCTAACAAAAGTATTTTTAGATACATTCTTCCCAATAATTGTTTGAGTAGAACTACAAAAGCAGCCAAAGTGAATTATATTTAACCCTATGGCAACAAGGCTGACAGGAACGGCTAAAAATATTTTTGAGCTTATTTGAATTAATCACAACTATAAATAATGATGAATTTAAATTATTGGTTAATGAAATCGGAACCCGATGTCTATAGTATCGGGGATTTAAAAAAAGATGGTCAAACTATTTGGGAGGGAGTGCGAAATTATCAAGCGCGCAATTTTCTCCGTCAGATGAAGCGGGGAGATTTAGCCTTTTTTTATCATTCTAATACGACCCCGCCGGGGATTGTCGGCTTGATGCGCGTAGTGCAAACTGATATGATCGATCCCACACAATTCGATCCCGATAGTCCCTACTATGATTCTAAATCCTCCCCAGATTCCCCGCGCTGGTGGACGGTTAAAGTTGAGTTTGATCGCCTTTTTCCCCAACTGCTGCCCCTGGGAATTTTAAAACAAAATTTTAGCGCCGATGAATTATTATTAGTAAGGACAGGAAATCGTCTGTCAGTGATGCCTGTCAATCAAGCGATCGCAACAAAAATTCTCGCTTTAGTCGCTCGTCAAGGAGTATAAACTGTGAACCAGAAAGATGCTATTAATTTACTTTCCCTGATTGGGGGATTATTGGCCACTATTGTCATTTTAGCGGCTTTTAATGCCTATGTGATTATCACCCCCGGACAAGCGGGAGTTTTAAGTGTGTTAGGAAAAGCTAAGGACGGGGTTTTATTAGAGGGATTACACTTTAAACCTCCCTTTGTTTCTAGTGTCGATATCTACGATGTGACGGTGCAAAAATTTGAAGTTCCCGCCCAAAGTTCCACTAAAGATTTACAGGATTTATCCGCTAGTTTTGCGATTAATTTTCGTCTCGATCCGACTCAAGTAGTGGCAATTAGAAGAACCCAAGGCACCCTGCAAAATATTGTCGCTAAAATTATCGCCCCTCAAACCCAAGAATCCTTTAAAATTGCCGCCGCTAAAAGAACCGTAGAGGAGGCAATTACCCGACGCAGTGAATTAAAAGAAGATTTTGATAATGCCCTATCGACTCGGTTAGAAAAGTATGGTATTCTAGTCTTAGATACCAGTGTGGTCGATTTGAATTTTTCTCCCGAATTCGCCCGGGCTGTCGAAGATAAACAAATCGCAGAACAACGGGCCCAAAGAGCCGTTTATATCACCCAAGAAGCGGAACAACAGGCCCAGGCAGAAGTTAATCGCGCTAAAGGGAAAGCTGAGGCACAAAGACTATTAGCAGAAACTTTAAAAGAACAGGGGGGAGGATTAGTTTTACAGAAAGAAGCGATCGAAGCTTGGCGCGAAGGTGGGGCGCAAATGCCCCGGGTTTTAGTCATGGATGGAGCGGGAAAAAATAGCGTACCATTTTTATTTAATTATAGTGATTCTTTTCCAGAAAATACCCCCTAAATTCGGGTCTATTTAGCCCAATTATTTTCTCAAGATACAGCCTTTCCCATCAAGAGGAAGTGTAACCTAAATTTGGTATCGACGACCAGCGACCGGCTCCCCAAAACCAAAACTTTGTACCTCACCATTAAGATAACTGTTATAAGTTATGTTGAGAAATGTGTAGAGTTGGAGCCGACCCTTGACTGGAACCCAAGCTCTCGTGATAACTTGTAGAGGAGTTATTGACAAGACACCATCAGCTAGACGACCCTTCCAGTTTCTCCATGTTTCATCCTAACCAATCGGAAACCCGTGAAGATATCCGCGAGTATGTAGCTCAACTACAACTTCACATGGCTTTACAAGCTCGTAATCTCCTGCCTAATCTGACTAATACTAGAGATAGTCGCGAGAAATTGCTGCAGGATACCCAAGCAACTATCGAAAAAATCGTTTCCCGTCATTTCTAGTTGACCGATTTTAGGCTTCCATAGTCACTTGAGCTACAGGACAGGCAATACAAGTGCCACGATTGCCACTGCGGCAGCCGTCACTAATCTCGATGGCCTTCGCTTCTGCAAGCTTAAGAATTGTCTTCTGTCTCCCATCGGTAGGCATTCCCTTGGCCGTGGCAGCAAAGATAAATAGTTTGATTTTCGGCATTTTTTTTATCGAATAGATAAGGCTGGCCGAATAAATCTGAAAACCTTGTTTGAGACTCAAAATTTTCGATGAAAACTGAAAAGCCCCAACCCCTGACTAATCAAGGATTACTCAGGATACTGACCCGGACTTTTTCGCCATTCTGCAAAGGTTTACTACTATTAACGACGAAACGCTCCCCCGGTTTGAGTCCGGTGATAATTTCTACTTGACCGTCGAGCGCTTGACCGAGACGAACGGGACGTTTTTCCACTTGCGAGTTAGACTCGGAAAGGACGAAAATGGCTGGGGATTCCCCCTGACCGACAATTGCTGTTTCGGGAACAATCACCTGAGGGGCAGAATTATTCTTAAACCGCACCCGGGCCAATAATCCCCCTTTAATTAAACCATCCCCATTGGCTAGAGTAATCTCCACGGGAATCCGCCGGGCCGTGCCTTGGCTAAGTGGGAAAATCCTGGTGATGCGACCGGAAAAATTTCTCTCACCGAAAGCATCAAGACTGACATTAACCGTTTGTCCTAAATTAATCGTTTTTAAATCCAATTCCGATAATAACACCACCACCTTGACCTGTTGAAAATCGCCAATTTTGAGGACTTCATCGCCGATACTGACTAAATCTCCCGGCTCTTTCAGTTTTTCGATAACTATCCCCGTCGCTGGTGATTTAAGAATAGCGTAGGCCTGACGTTGTTGTTCCTGAGCGATGACCGATTTTTGGGCGGCAATTCGCCCGATAATTCCCGCCACCACCTGCTCCTCGACTTTAATTCTCGATCGCCCGCTATTAACGGCCTTTAAAGCCACTGCTGCCGTAGTTTGGGCTGTTTCGGCCTGTTGCAGGGGAATCGCCCCTTCTAGGGCTAATTTTTGCAGGCGATCGGCATCATTTTTGGCCTGTTGGTATTGTAGTTGTAGGCGCTCCACGTCAATTTGAGCGTTACTGACTTCAATTCTCGCCCGGGCTAATTCCGCTTCTAGGGCCGACAGGGCAGCCTTTTCTTGTCGGACAACGGTGGCAAGGAGACGATCATCAACACGAGCGAGGATTTGTCCTAATTGCACCTTATCTCCCACATCGACGACGAGATTGAGTAACTGCCCCGTAGCCTGCGATCGCAGAGAAACGACTTTTAAAGGTCGGGTAGTTCCCGTGTAATCGAGATTGCCTCCGCTGGTTGCCGGTTTAGCTGTGGTGACGTTGACGGTAGTAGTACGGGCTGCTGGTGGCGGTGGTTGGGTTTGGGTCCGGGGAGAACAACTCGCACTTAAGGATAAGATAACCAGAGCGGAAAGGATAATCGGAGTCGATCCCATGGGGATAGTCCTAGTAGAAAGCCGCTTTTGAGTCGATGGTCGCTTATTCTTCGTCCCAAGCTTCCACCGCTACCACTTCGCTGAGAGGGTCTTGCATGGAGAAACCGAAATCGAGCAACTCTTGCTTCCAGTATGCCCACTCATCTCCGTATAAAAGAGCCAGTTTCCAGATACTATCGCTAGGTTTGACTACTTTTGCATCTATCCACTTGCTAACCTTGCGTTGAAACTTCACCATCGGGTGAGCTACAGCTTGTTTGGTCATAAATTCAATTGCTATGAAAACTTCGGAGTCCGCGCTTCCCCACTAAACTAACTCAGGACTAAAACTTTTGCCATTACAAAGGAGCGGGAAGCGCATTTATTAATCTACTTGTACACTAGATCTCTGGTTTTAGGCAAGTCTTTTCAACCAAAAGTACGGTAATTACTACTATAGATTAGTATAACCGGAGGCCACAATCATGGAACCGATGCCTCGATCGGTGAAAATTTCCAGTAAAAGGGCATGGGGAAGACGACCATCGATAATGTGAGCGGCCTGGACTCCCTGAGCCAGCGATCGCACACAGCAGCCGACTTTGGGAATCATCCCACCGGCAACGATGCCTTTTTGGATCAACTCCCGGGCCTGTTGGATATCTAATTTAGCCAATAAAGTGGAAGGATCTTTGTAATTCTCTAAAATTCCGGCTGTATCGGTCATCAAAATCAGTTTAGCTGCCCCTAAAGCCGCCGCTATTTCTCCAGCTACCGTATCGGCATTGATATTATGAGCTTGGCCAGTTTCATCGGCGGCCACACTGGAAATCACGGGAATATAGCCACTATTGACCAAGGATTCGACGACGCTAGTATCGACACTGCTGACTTCTCCCACAAAACCAATGCCCTCTTTCCCCACGGGACGAGCAGTGATCAGATTACCATCCTTACCGCATAATCCTACCGCTTTACCGCCGGCTTGATTGATCAGGGCAACAATTTCTTTATTAACTCGTCCCACCAGCACCATTTCTACCACATCCATGGTGGCGGCATCGGTGACGCGTAAACCGTCTTTAAATTGGGGTTCAATACCTAATTTATCCAGCCAACTATTGATTTCTGGACCGCCACCGTGGACAATAACGGGACGAACCCCTACACAAGAGAGAAAAACGATATCTCGCATGACCGCATCTTTTATATCGCTGTTATTCATGGCCGCACCACCGTATTTAACCACTACGGTACGACCGCGAAATTCTTGAATATAGGGTAGGGCTTCGCTGAGGATTTTCACCCGTTGGGCATCGTTTTCCTGGATATTATTATTCATGGGTTTTTTTTAGTTGTCTGATTCAGTGACCAGTTTAGCGGTTTCGGGTTTGACAAAAACTGTTCACCTTGAACGGATTTCTAGAAAGTTTTAGAGTTGCCGAATTTTTCCACGCAACGGACAAAAATCTCGACTCCCATGGCTAACACCGATTCATCAAAATCAAAGCGGGGATGATGGTGGGGATAGGCTAATCCTAATTCGGGATTGGCGGACCCCAAGAAGAAATAACAGCCAGGGACTTCCTGTAAAAAGAAGGACATATCTTCCCCTCCCATGGTTTGACATTCGGGAACGATTCCAGCCGGGGTTTCCACCACTTGTGCGGCGATGGAGCGCACTAATTCCGCCATCTGATCATGATTGATTACCAGGGGATACAATTGCCAGTAATCGAATTGATAACTAGCCCCTTGACTTTGGCAGATGCCCGCGATAATTTCTTCCATCCGTTGTCGGAAATAGCCCCCTAACTGGGGATTAAAATAGCGCACCGTCCCACTGAGATTAGCACTATCGGCGATCACGTTTCTAGCGGTTCCCGCTGCTAATTTGCCCACAGTCACCACGGCGGCATCGAGGGGGTTAAGGTTGCGGGCGACGATGGTTTGCAAGGCGTTGACGATTTGGGCTGCCACCAGTAGTGAATCGACGGTTTGATGGGGAATTGCCCCGTGGCCGCCCCGGCCTTGAATCTGGAGATCGAAACATTCCACCGCCGCCATTAAAGCCCCATTTTTCACGCCCACTGTCCCTAAAGGCAGATTATTCCAGAGATGCAGCCCGATAATTCCCTCCACGTCGGGATTTTTCAGCACTCCCGCTTCGATCATCGGTTTCGCACCCCCCGGCCCCTCTTCGGCGGGTTGGAAAATAATTTTTACTGTCCCCTTGACATCGTGACGGTTTTGTGCTAGGTAAACTGCCGTGCCGAGGGCGATGGCTGTGTGACCATCGTGACCACAGGCGTGCATCTGGCCCGGATGTTGGGAACGATAGGGGACTTGGTTGGCTTCGGCGATCGGTAGTGCATCCATATCGGCCCGCAGGGCTAAAACTGGCCCCGGTTGACTGCCTGCGATGGTGGCGACAATTCCGGTGCCGGCGATGCCGGTTTGATGGTCAATTCCATATTTAGTCAGGGTTTGACTGATTAAGGAGGCGGTGAGATGTTCTTGAAAGCCTAGTTCTGGTTTTTGGTGTATTTGTCGGCGCCAGTGGACTAATTGCGGCTGCAGAGAACGAATAGCAAGGCGAATTTGAGGGTAATTTAAGCTATTAGGAACAGGAAAGGAGGAAATCATCAGGTTCAGGCGGCTGGTTTTTTTGATCACTGGTTTCTAGTTTAACGTCAGGAGGCAGGAGTCAGGCTTCGCCGAAGTCTCACCGTCGAAGCCTGATCTCACGGCCGAAGCCCACACCCCTCTCCCTTCTCCCCTAACCCCCAAAACCAGGTTAAAATAAAAGCAAGCCAGAAGCTTGCGAGCGGCTTCTGACTTGGGTAATTTTAACGACGACGGGTTCTTTGTCGCCTCCGGGCTACTGCTTTACGCTTTCTCTTTTCTTGAGGGGTTTCAAAAAATTGATGCTTTTTGATATCCGCATAAATTCCCGCTTTCGCTACCTGTCGCTTAAAACGACGCAGGGCCGATTCGATCGCCTCGTTCTGACCAACTACCACTTGGGTCATTAACCTAATTCACCTCCTGTAATTGCTCTCTGCCTAAAAAAATGCCAACTCCTCATTATAGCATAATCTAGGGTAAAAAGCGATCCAAGGCGGCCTTTAATTCTTCAATTTCTGTCTCGATATTACCTTCCTGGGCAGCCCGGGCAATACATTCGCTCAGATGTTCGTCGAGGATAATTCTGGCGACACGATCAATCGCCCCGCGAATAGCGCGCCAATTCAAAAATGAAGTGCATCAATGTCTGATGATAATTCATAGAATACCTCAAAAGGGGTTCGATAGTCAAGACATTTTCGAGGACGATGATTAATTAATTCTACAGCTTTTTG
>SFAU01000011.1 GCA_007096045.1 Microcystis novacekii Mn_MB_F_20050700_S1
CCAAAAAATATAGAAGAGCTAATGCAAATTAGCCGCTATCGGTTGAAGGATTACATCAAAGGACAAAGAGCTATATCGCTTGCCCTATCTACCTTCTAGCTCGCTTGTCCCCCTCTCAGCGGGATTTCCCTGTCAACCCTTTAGTACTTGTGGTGATTTAAAGGGATTTGAAGATACCAGAGGCACGCTATTTTTTGAGATTGCCCGTATTTTAAAAGCCAAACAACCCGCAGCATTTATTCTGGAAAATGTCAAGCAATTGCAGGGACATCAACAGGGAAAAACCTGAGAAGTTATTCTCGATACTCTGCAAGATTCAGATTACTATACCGATTATCAGGTTTTGAATGCGTTTAATTTTGGTTTACCGCAAAAAACGGAATCCATCAGGCCATTGGGTTTGAGCATTATAAATAATATCCGTGAGCATAGTATTTTGGAGATTAGCCAGACGCAAATCGGCGCTGCTTAAATCCGCTTGTTGCAAATTGGTTCCTAACAAACTAGCTTGACAGAGAATTGCACCGCTAAGATTGCATTGGCTAAGATTGGCAGTGCCGAGGTTGGCCCCACTAAGATTAGCTTGACTAAAGTTCGCTTTTGCCGCTTGCACAGACCAGAAAATCGCTTTGCTTAAATTGGCACCCTGGAAGTTAACTGATTCTAGATTGGCATAGCTAAAGTCCAATTCACTGAGATTCAGACCAGATAAATCCAAACCTTGCAAATTTTGACCGTTTAAGCAGATCTTTAAGCCATTATTGATCGCCCTCTCCAGTTGTTGACGGGTGACGCTAGACATTGTGTAGCCAGGAAAAAGTAAAAAAGCCCGTCAAGACGGGTATCTTGCCCGTCTTGACACGATTAAAACTGGATTAGATCGCAGTTAACCAAACAAGGGTACAGTAACCCAATAACGTTTACGATAACCATTGCCAAAGTTAACTTCGATCGCTTTGCGGGCGATCAAAATCGCCTCATCGCCGTCAATATCGTAGCCAATCTCGGTGGAATTGGGTACAGTGGTAAATTCTAGAGGCATTCCACCGCCACCGCGAGCAGACAGGGAAGCCAATTGTCGGCTAAACTCTGCCGCTAGTAACTGCTCATAGTTGCTAGGTTCGGGTGCTAAGACAGGAGCGATATCACCCTGGGGAGGCGGCGCACTCACAGAGCGTACAGGACGACTACTTAACTGTTCGAGCGAGCGGACTGATGAATGCACATCGGTGACAGTACCATCGTTATCCAGGGCAATTCGCACCGTACCCGCCCCCGGGGTAATCACTGGGACACCATTAATCAACTGTCGGAATTGGACAATCACACCAGTGGTAAATGGTCCGTCCAATTGTCCCGAACCGTTAGCCGTACCGCCGGCTTCGGAAGATAAGATAATTCGATCGAACACCACCGGGACTTCTTGGTCAAGACCGTAACGCCAGACGGCCTCCTGGGCTAAGGTTTGAGCTCTGTCCATAGCCAAGGGGTTGTAATTATAGCGATTAGGAGTTGCCAAACGGACATCAATTGACCCATCACTACCGTAGGCGATGCTTTGTTCCCCTGTCACCAGGCGATAGGAGCCATTTCTGGTACTACCAACTTCTGAGGGGATTTCCAGGTCAAGACCAAATCGTGCCGCTAGGCTGCGGGCAGCCGGTCGAGTAGCGTCTAGGGGTTGCAAACGACCGACGAGGAGATGCTGGGGTAAGACCAGTTGTGGTTGGCTACTGCGAGCCACATTGTACCATCGCCACCAATACCAAGCATGACTGACCTGTTCGCGATAAAAATAGCGTTCATTAAAGAGACGATTTTTCGCCTCATCGGCACTGGCACCACAGGCCACCACCGAGGGGGCCTGGTCGTGGGCAATGCGCCAACTAGCATCTAACCAAGCGGTACTAAAAGACTTATTCTTGTTCCATTCTTCCCAGAAAAATTTGCCGTAATTGGGATTATCCCAACTAACAGTTTCATAGCCGAAGAGCATTCGCCAACCGCGATTACTAGGATCCCAAGTCCGAATCGGGTTGTGACCACCCAGAACCCGCAGGGAAAGACAGGTAGACAGAAAAATGTATCTGACCCGCTCGTTACCCCAAACTAACTTATCACTGCTAGAGACGACCGTACAACCTTCGTTACCCCACGGTTTGCTCATCGGTAGATAAAACACGCCATTGGTATCCATCCCGCCATGACCAGAGTGATAGAAGGCCATGACCGCATCTACCCCGTAGGTATCTTGCCAATCATCGTAGGGTTCGTAGTAAAGCCAGGGTTGTACACCACAATCTTTATACCAAAAGTTTAAGGGGGTAAACTTTTTCACATAGTCTAACCAGCCTTGGGCATCTTCATGGGTATAGCTCAGGGTGCCAAAGGAGCAACCACAGCCCACTTCAATACTACAGCCGCCATAGAGATTCGCTCCGCCACGCAGGCCATCTTTGCTATCCTGACCGAGGGGGTTTTCGGCAAAGAGAGGAACAGAGGGAATTTCTGGTGTTTCGGACTTAGGAACGTTAGCTGCGGGGGGAATTTGAGTCGGTTGTGCTAATGTCATGGTATTTTCCTCGTTAAATCTTGAAAAAGGTTTAAAAAACGTAAATTTCCTTAATCACGTCGTTTTCCAGACGCAGATTGACGGGAAATTTTCTTTCCTTAGCGGCGGACAGCAGGGTAAGCATCCCCAAGAAAACACTGTCACTCTCGGCGGCAATCTTGCGCCAGCCGAGGCCTTCCACATAGGCGGCCGCATTACGTTCTTGGTTAATCATCCACAAACCGGTAATCTGCTTTTTCTCTAGCCAAGCACTGCCGGGGACAGTGAAGGTCATCGTGGCACCAATGGCAGAAATCTGGGCGATTTTTAAGCCAGAGTTGCTACCATCCCACCATTTACTGCTCGGACTGGTGCTATCGGAAAACTCGGTTTTATAGGGGGATCGAAATAGGTCGGCGTTATCACCAGCATTCACGCCTTTCTCCAAATCGAAGCGATTATCAGCCTGTTCTAAGGAACATTCGTAGTGTTGGCTAGAAGTCATCTGTTCCTCCTCGTTACCATCCTTCTGTTCGTCCACGTGCCAGATGGCTAGGCCCGCATCGGGGAGGAATGTGTCCCGGCCAGTTTTCTGCCGGTTTTCGATCAGGAAATACTCGTTAGCGTTCTTACTGTAGAGGTAAAACTCATTCTTGGCCGCAGGAAGACTGGCGGTAAGACCTGGAGTTATCGCTGTTACTTTGCTGGCCCAACCGGCTTCATTTTTGAGGTAGGCACAGACTTGTACGGGATTTTTATCATTGCCCCCGTAACACATCAGACAATAATTACCCACTCCTGCCGATTGACCGCCATAATCGTAGAGATCGGGAAAATCGCAAATCATGTGACCATTTTCATGACAGAAGGTACGCAAGGTCAGTTCACTACCCATATTGGTGATTTGGTAGTCGTATAACTTCTTGCCCCCCCCGACATCGTAGGGTGAGGCTAAACTCCAGGAATGAGGCCATAGTCCTTCGGCCCAATTGTTGACCCGCGGTCCGACATAGAAGACATTTAAGGCATAAATTAAGCCGTTATTATCACTACTCAACTGACTAAAGTTAAAGCCTTGGGATTTCAAATAATTGAGGGCTTCTAGAATCAGTTCTCGGGCGCGAGTACCATAGTCGATCGCTGGATCAGTATAATAGGAGCGATTATGGGCGGCGGTGTAATATTGGGTGACAACATTGGTATAGGTTAATTTTCCCTGGGAGTTGTCGTAGAAATAATCCCGTACTGACCCTTTATTGCCAAATCCGGCGTAACCTACCTGGTTACAGAAGTTGCTGACTTCCTGTTGGGAAATGCTGGCGGCAACGTCGGGAAACTGAATCAAGATACATAATCCCACATAGTTGCCCACAGTTACTGTTGAAGCTGGTCTGGCATCAGCACTGGTCGTCGCACTGATTCCCTGCAGCTGAGTTTTTTTTTGCTGACGACGGACTCGCCATTGACTGAACCCTTCCTGTAGCATCGGTGCGCTCTGAGCTTGTTGTTTGGCACTCTCGGTCTGGATCCGTAGATGGGGCTGGATGCCGAGGCTTTGGGGTGCTACTTGGCCGACTATCCCATCGCTCGCTATCAGTTGGCTGTTGTCTTCGGAAAGCTGGGCGTAGGTGTAAAAACCATTGTCAGGGTTTTTGACCACGGTATAGCCATCTAGGGTTTCAAAAACAGCGTAATATTGGTTTCCCGATCCCCTGACCCGGATAGTGCTGCCATCGGGATTAGTGAAGGTAAATTCCTCATTCACAAAGGGTGTAGGCATAGATTTGATTCTCCTTGCCAAAGAAATTTGGACTTTTTCGATAAGAAGCTCTGTTCAAGAAAGGCTTCAGGATAATGCACAATTTCAATAATCATCAAATTTCTCTGGGTTAACAATACGATGATCCGCGTAGGGAATTATGAAGATATCGCAGCAATCTGCCCTTTCAGCAGCCCCAACTTTTCGAGGGCAACTATAACCGCTGCCGTCCGAGTTTGTACCCCTAGTTTCCCGTGAATATGTTCTAGATGTTTTCGCACGGTTCCTTCGCTACATCCGATCACTTTTGCTATGGCGGCATTACTTTTATCTTGGGCAATCCAAAACAGCACTTCTGCTTCCCTTTTTGTCAGTCCCAACAATTCTAAGGCCGCAATCGAAAAACAGGGCAGTTCTTGTTCTTCTAAGAGTAGGAGAAACTGTTCTCCGATCAGAGTGGGAATCAGAAAAATTATTAACTGTCTTCCCTCTTGTTCTAGGCGTAAGGGTGAGCCGGAAAAGGCTTGGTCATCGTTGGCTAGGAGTCGGGCAATCTGATGTTTAAACCACTGTTGCAAGGGTTCTGGTAAGGTGTTCGGGGTATGAGAGAGGGAATACTGGTACAGCAATTGTTCAGATCTTTCCGTAAGTATTTGCACGCTTCCAGCTATATCCATGACTATTAAGCCTATCTGCTGGCAAACTTGCGATAATTCTGGCGTTATTGTTTTTATTTGATTATGTTTGTCCTTATTGTTTTCTGGCACTCTCTGTGGGCTAGATAGTAAAGCTGCGAAACAGCGATCGCAACTTACCGAGAGCTTTGGCATCAATCCCATAAATTTCTGGCTCTTCTGGTTTCTGTGTGGAAACGAGGTCTATACTGATAGTTTCTTCCGAAAAATAGTCCTAAAAGTCTTGCCCAATAAGCACTTCAGGATTCCATAAGCAAAAATTATCACACATATCACAAAATCCATCTTTCTGCCTTGGTGGTGAGCGTCTTATCTCAAGGCCTAGTGCTTGCTCAGAATGTCTGTACTTTTAGAAAGCAGCAAATAGGCAACAGAAAATTAGGAAACAAACAAGAACCTATCTATGTCATGGCCAATTCAAGTCTGAATTGCATTACTGTCTGATCTATCTTCATAGAATACCTAATTCCGGTTACGAAAGTCAAGACATTTTCGAGGACGATTGTTAATCAAGTTTACGGCTCTTTCTACCTCCTCAAACTTGGCAAAAAATACCTCTAAAGTTCGATTGATTTTTTGATGTAGCTGTGCTATAAGGCGATGAATTATCCCCATTAAGTTAGGATATTATCGAGGTCTTGCCAGGGATGTGATCGATGAATTTACTTAAAGATAAGCAGAAAATTCGTTTTATTGACCTCTTTTGTGGTTTAGGAGGGTTTCGGGTCGCAATTGAACAAGTTTGTCGTCAAAAAAACTTAGAATATGATTGTGTCTTTTCCTGTGATATAGATAAAGACGCTCGGGCAATTTATCACGCTAATTTTGGCGACCAACCCCAGGGAGATATTACGGAAATAGCCGCCCTAGATATTGCCAATCATGATATTTTAATGGCAGGATTTCCCTGCCAACCTTTTAGTATTTGTGGTGATTTAAAAGGATTTGAAGATACCAGAGGCACGCTATTTTTTGAGATTGCTCGCATTTTAAAAGCCAAACAACCCGCAGCATTTATTCTGGAAAATGTCAAGCAATTGCAGGGACATCAACAGGGAAAAACCTTGCAAGTTATTCTCGATACTCTGCTCAATTAAGTTTATTTTCGACTCAGGAGATAGAGTATCACTGAAAAGCTTCTTTTTAACTGGCACTGTTTTATATATTGTTGTCAGATACTCATGCTAAGCTGTTAAGTATTTAGAGGCACTCTGGTACTCTGGCAACAGTAAGCGGTTTAAATGCGTCTTAGCTTAAAGTGTATCGGGAAGCTTTGGAGGAGGGCAGACAAGAAGGTGAATTAGCGGCAAAATTAGCCTTTATTCCTCGTTTATTGGTATTAGAATTGAAGGTTGAACAGATAGCACAAGCTTTGGAATTAGAGATCGAATAGGTTGGACAAGCGACTCAAGGGGAAGAGGAAAGGTTCGAGGAGATTGCGTTTGCTGTCAAATCGTTTTTATATGTGCGATCGCCATGTGTCTGCTACCGCCTAGCGCTTGACATAAACCCCGCAATAATGTTATAGTGAGAAACTGGCTTAAGCCAAAGACAGCAGGTGCGAAACAACTTAAATACCCTGCCGAGGTCAAAGCGAGAAAACAGCAGCCAAAAAGACTAAAGAGAGATATTTTCTGTCTTGGTCGTGCCTGAACTGAATTCTCTCCACTCAACCCCGGCGCTACAAGGGGTTATTTTTGTGCCTCTGGAACCGATCCCCCGCATACAGGAGGTGAACAAGGGATGGGGAGAAGCAGAGAAAGCAAGGGAGTAATTCTAGAAGAATTAAAAACCTCCCTGAGCGAAGCTCAATTAACGATGGTCATCGACTATCAAGGTTTAACCGTCGCCGAAATCAGCAATCTACGCCGCAAATTGCGCCCCACGGGAACGATTTGTCAAGTCACCAAAAATACTTTGATGGGATTGGCGATCGCTGAAGATAGTGGCTGGGAACCGATGAAAAGCCTTTTATCGGGAACATCCGCCTTTCTGCTCGTAAAAGAGGATATCGGTGGAGCTTTCAAGGCCTATCAAGAGTTCAAAAAAGAAAGCAAAAAAACCGAATTGCGCGGCGGTGTCCTCAAAGAAGGGACAAAAGGTCAACTGTTGACAGAAGATCAGCTTAAAGCGATCGCCGATTTACCGTCGAAAGAACAGTTAATCGCTCAGGCTGCCGGAGCAATCAATGCCATTGCCGCCAAACTGGCCCGCAGCATCAACGAAGTTCCCGCATCTTTGGCCCGTGCCGTGGATGCCGTGGCCCGTCAAGAAGAAAAAGAAGCGGCTTAACACCGCGTCAATCAATCACTTAAAACAATTAGGAGTCTAACCCATGTCTGTTGTAGCTGAAATCTTAGAAAAACTCAAAACCCTTACCCTCTTAGAAGCTGCGGAATTAGTCAAAGGTATCGAAGAAACCTTCGGAGTTAGTGCCGCCGCTCCGACTGGTGGCCTAATTATGGCTGCCCCCGGGGCCGCTCCGGCTGCCGCGGCCGAAGCTGTGGAAGAACAAACCGAATTTAACGTCGTTCTCGAAGAAGTTCCCGCCGACAAGAAAATTGCTATCCTCAAGGTGGTGCGCGAATTGACCGGTTTAGGACTCAAAGAAGCGAAAGACCTCGTAGAAGCCGCTCCCAAAGCGGTTAAAGAAGGCACTAACAAAGATGATGCCGCCGCCGTCAAGAAAAAACTGGAAGACGCTGGGGCAAAAGTTAGCGTTAAATAGATTGACACTGATTCTAGGGATGTAATCTACATCCCCAGACAGGCCGAAAGGCTCGTTTCCTGATACTATAGGATTGTCATAGCAATCTTGTAGGATGTCCAACCATGGAAAGCGTCGCTTACATTTTGGTTTTAACTATGGCTTTGGCGGTAATTTTCTTCGCCATCGCCTTCCGGGAACCTCCCCGGATTCAAAAGTAAATTTCTTAACTTCGTTTAACTTAATAATTTTCTTCCCCGAGCCGCCCGCTTGTCAAAAGCAGGTTAGCGGCTCTGGTTTTCCTATTTAAAGGCTTAAATTAAAGGTTCCCCTCAGCGAGCGCCTCCTATGCAGTGTCCTAATTGTCAGCATACCGATAGTCGCGTTTTAGAGTCCCGTTCCTCCGAAAACGGTCAGAGCATTCGTCGTCGTCGTGAATGCTTACAATGTAAACACCGCTTCACCACCTACGAGCGCATCGAATTTGTGCCGATCACGGTGATTAAAAAAGATGGTAAACGGGAATCTTTTGATCGCTCCAAACTGCTGCGCGGTATCGTCCGCGCCTGCGAAAAAACCGGCATTCCCCACCTCAGATTAGAGGCGATCGTCAATGATATCGAATCCCGTCTGCAGCAAGACTCAAAACGGGAGGTAACAAGTCAGGAGATCGGTCAATTAGTCCTAGAATACCTCCGGCAAGAATCGGAAGTGGCCTATGTACGCTTTGCTTCGGTTTACGGCAATTTTCAGGGAATTAGAGACTTTATCGCCGCTTTAGCGCTGCTGCAATCCTCCGAAATCGAACGCGCTCATCCTTCTTGGTCTCCAGTGGAAGAAGCCAGCGTGATCACCTCGTCTTAAATAGTTCCCGATTCAGTTATAATTGAGATCCCTTGTGCTATTTTAAAGTCCAAGCTCTGGTTAGATTCTTAAAAGTCATTCTTAAGGCGGATTGCCTGCAAGAAAGCCGGATGCGGCAGTTCATCCCCTAGGTCCTGCCTAGAAACTAAATTGGGAGACAGATCCCTTGTTTAGAAACTGTACATCACATAGGAGGAAAAACCTACGGAAATTCCGAGGCCCAAACAACGTACATGACCACCCAAAAAACCGCAAACAAAAACATAGGCTTTACCCATGAAGATTTTGCCGCCCTTCTAGACAAATACGATTATCATTTCAGTCCGGGAGATGTTGTCGCCGGGACTGTTTTCAGCATGGAACCCCGGGGAGCGCTCATCGATATCGGTGCTAAAACCGCCGCTTTTATCCCCGTGCAGGAGATGTCGATCAACCGCGTCGATAATCCCGAAGAAGTTTTACAACCCAACGAAACTCGCGAATTTTTCATTCTTACCGACGAGAATGAAGACGGACAGCTAACCCTGTCGATCCGTCGCATTGAATATATGCGCGCTTGGGAACGGGTGCGTCAATTGCAAAAAGAAGATGCTACCGTGCGATCGAATGTTTTTGCCACTAACCGTGGTGGGGCATTAGTCAGAATTGAAGGTCTCCGCGGCTTTATCCCCGGTTCTCACATTAGCACCAGAGAGGCGAAAGAGGATTTAGTCGGTCAGGAATTGCCCTTAAAGTTTTTGGAAGTGGATGAAGACCGCAACCGTCTCGTCTTGAGTCATCGTCGCGCTTTAGTGGAAGGCAAGATGAACGGTTTAGCCGTGGGACAGGTGGTAATCGGTTCCGTGCGCGGAATCAAGCCCTACGGTGCTTTCATCGATATCGGTGGAGTCAGTGGTTTACTGCATATTTCCGAAATCTCTCACGATCACATTGACACCCCCCACACGGTTTTCAATGTCAATGATGAGTTAAAAGTGATGATTATCGATCTCGATGCCGAAAGAGGTCGCATTTCCCTCTCGACCAAACAATTAGAACCCGAACCGGGAGATATGCTAAAAAATCGCCCGTTAGTGTTTGAAAAAGCCGAAGAAATGGCGATTAAATACCGAGAAAAACGTCTAGCGGAAGCGGAAGGCCGGACCGTCTCGGAAGTAGTCGCAGAAATCGAAGTTCCCCCCGCCTTGCAGGAGGAAGATTTAGTTCTCGCTGCTGCCGAGGAGTAAGTCAGTTATCAGTTATCAGTCGTCAGATTTGAGTTTTAAGTGAGCAGTATTATAGTCATTTCAATTAAGATTGAGAATATCAATCCCAGAGTTCATAAGGGTTTTGTCGGTCTAGATTGTATCAGACTTATCTGAAATGACTATAAATGGCAGTTTCCCACTGTCTTTCCACTGTTTACCAATCACTTTAGCAAATTGTCTGTTAAAAGCTGATAGAGGAGACGAGTCTCGAAAAACAGCAGGCGACACAGTCCATCTTTCCCCAGCGCCTTAAAACTTGGTAACTCTTGGTTAACCGCGATTTTTTGCCCAGTTTTCTCGTCTCCAGCAAAATAGGTGTGATTTCTGGAA
>SFAU01000110.1 GCA_007096045.1 Microcystis novacekii Mn_MB_F_20050700_S1
GAAAATTTGGGTTAAAACCCCGTCGTTTTACGACGGCTTTTCTTGATCTTTAATATAGCACTTAAGAACTTCCAGGGTTGCACCTCTCAGTTATCAGTTATCAGTTATCAGTTATCAGTGGGTAAGTTATCAGTTATCAGATGTGATTTTTTAATTGTGCAGTATTAAATAGAATTTTCCTACTGTCTTTTTACTGTTTACTGATTACTGTTTACTGAACACTGATTATAGAGTGTCTTTCATGGGCGCAATCGACTTGACATTATTGGCAGACCTAGTTAAAATAGACTACAGACACATCCATTCTAACCCAATGAAAGCAAGGTATCAATACCGCATCTACCCAACAGACCAACAAAAGAGGCTTTTGTCTCAATTGTTTGGCTGTGTGCGTGTGGTGTGGAACGATAGCTTAGCCTACTGTCAAGACCTCTATCAACAAGGAGAAAAAAAGCCTAAATACACTGATCTGTCTAAAAGGTTGACTCAACTTAAGAAGACAACAGAAAAAGTCTGGCTGACTGAGGTTTCTTCTATTCCTTTACAGCAGTCTTTAAGAGACTTAAAAACTGCTCATTCTAACTTTTTTGCATCTTGTAAGGGAGAAAGAAAAGGAAAGAAAGTCAAACCTCCTAAATTTAAAAAACGTAAATCTAAACAATCAGCAAGATTTACCGATAATGGCTTTACCGTCAATCAACACAGCGTTACTTTAGCAAAAATCGGTGATTTAAAAGTCGTTTGGAGCCGTCCATTACCCTCTAAACCATCTAGCGTCACCGTGATTAAAGACGCAGCAGATCGCTATTTTCTTAGTTTTGTTGTTGAGATTCAAACCGAACCTCTACCCGATAATGGGCGGTCAGCAGGGATTGATTTAGGCATCGCCACTTTTGCCACGTTAGACACAGGAGAAAAAATAGATGCACCAAAACCTTTAAAAAGACGATTAAAACGGTTAAAGAAAGCGCAACAAAATCTATCTCGTCAAAAGAAAGGAAGTAAAAGAAGAGAGAAAGCCAGAAAACGAGTAGCTAAAATCCAGGCAAAGATTAAAGATACTCGGACTGATTTCTTGCAGAAACTATCTACTAGAATTGTCCGTGAGAATCAAACGATAGTCCTAGAAGATTTAAACACATCGGGAATGGTTAAAAATCGAAAATTGTCCCGTGCTATATCAGATTTAGGATGGCGGTCTTTTCGAGATATGCTATCAGCGAAGTCCGATAAATATGGGCGTGATTTTCGACTAATTTCCCGTTGGGAGCCAACCAGTCAGCGATGCTCCTGTTGTGGGAATATTGGAGGCAAAAAAGCGTTAAATGTCCGTGAATGGGAATGCCTTTTTTGTGGGACTTTCCACGATAGAGATGTGAATGCAGCAATTAATATTAAAGTGGCCGGGGGACTCTCGGACACTCAAAATGGGCGTGGAGGAAAGCGTCAGACTTCTGTTAAAGAAGCGGCATCCCGTGAAGCGTCAACCCATCCGAAATTCATTCAATTAAGTTTGTTTTGAATTGCCGGTCATCACCGTCCGGCCCCGGCGGTGAGGATGTCAACCTTAACTTTATCGGCTTTGAAGGATATTAACTTGCTTTGATTTTTATCGAAAGCATTTAAATGTGATCGATAGACAATCAACTGCTTTTCTCTTGTTTTGTCCGCTCATAACTGTCAGAATACCCTTAACTTCACCATCATAAAAGGAAAACAATGCTTGAAAGTAGATTTGAAAGACTGAACGCATTAGCAGATATTAACTCCGCCTCTAAATATTTAGAAATTGGAGTTAGCTCAGGAGGTACTTTTATTCGGGTTAAGGTTCCCCAAAAAATAGCTGTATATCCCTGTTTTAGAAACGATGTTCATAAAAAATATGCCAATGAAAACTCAATTTTTTATGAGATAACGAGTAATTCTTTTTTCTCCACTCTCGCTCCGCAACAAGGTGAGTTCGATCTGATATACTTAGATGGATTACATACTTTCGAGCAACCGTTTAGATCAGAAGTGTTGAATGATAGCTTCATAATGAAAAAAAGCGACTAAAATATGATATTATAGTCGCATCCAACTTATAATTATTATCAGAAGTGTTGAATGTTAAGATTTTGAAGATCATTACCAAGTTATGTATTCGCTCTGATGATACCAAAAAGGACTGCTTATTGACTCCATTCTCAATAGTGAATCTAATTGAGCATCAGTAAAATACTGGTTTTGTGAAGTTTTATTGCAGGATTCAACACTTCTGGATTAACTTCCCACTCCCCCACTTCCCATCACCCCACAGTTCCTGACTAATAACTGATAACTGAAACTGCCTAAACCCAAGAATGAAGAGCGCGTAATTGGGGTGTTTTTTTAGCTTGGTGGGTCTGCATTCTTTGTAAAACATCATCAAGAATTGTCACCGCTTCGCGGATATATTCCCCCTTATTAAGCATGACACACTCGGCTCTTTCGGCCATAGCGGCATCGGTAATCTCGGCCCGGGAAGGAATACTTTTCTTGACCAGATTTTCTAGGACTTGGGTAGCCCAAATTACTGGAATATGGGCCGCTTCGCATAACCAGAGAATTTCCTCTTGAATTTCTGCTAATCTTTGATAGCCAATTTCTACCGCTAAATCGCCCCTAGCAATCATCACCCCAAAAGGTTGTTTACCGGCGGCATGGATGATTAATTCGGGGAGATTTTTCACGGCTAAAGGTGTTTCTATTTTGGCCACGATTGCCTTTTGTCGCCAAGCATCCCCCAAACGACTTTGTAACTCTAGCTGTAGTGTCTCGATATCGCTGGCTTTTTGCACAAAAGAGTAACCGATAATATCGGCATTTTGGGCAATAAAATCTAAATCTTGCCGGTCTTTTGCGGTCAAAGGATCGATATTTAAGACGGTATCGGGGAAATTTAGGCCTTTATCTGCTTTGAGTTTTTCCCCTTTCTCCCTAGCGTGGGTAATTTTTAGTAAAAGACCTTCCGGCATTATGGCAATAACTTCAGCGCCAATATGACCATCATCAATCCAAACTTTCGCCCCGACGGGAATTTGGGGAATAATTTCCGGTTGGGAACAATTAGCCTGAAAATACTGAGGATGAGCAGTATGAGGTGGTTGGGTGGTTAAGAGCAGAAAATCCCCTTGATATAGTCTTGTTTGGGACTGGGGGGCTAAAATCTCTTCTAAACGGATTTTTGGGCCAGCTAAGTCCATATAAACTTTACAGGTATGTCCATTGACTAAATTTTCGGGATTTTTGACCGCCTCGTGCAGATTTTCGATCATTCCCTGCCATTCTTTGGGGCTATCATGGGCGCAATTAATGCGAATACAGTCCATCCCGCAACGCAGTAATTGAGCGATAAAATCGGGGTCGGTTGCCGCCTCCGTCGGCATTGTCACCATAATTCGCACCCGACGCCGGGGGGAAGGCAGACCGAAAACTTCGGCGCTATGGGAGGCTAAAAGTTGATCTCCTTGGAAAAATGCCTCTAAAGGGGGATGTTTGGGTAATAATGAGGATTCTTGATGACAAACCGCCCCTAAAGTGGCAATTACTGCATCGAGGGTCGGTAAAACTTTCGATTCAATCCGGCCTAGGGAAGATAATCCCCAGGGCATTAAAGCTAATTGCAAATCCCGGATATCTTCTTGTCTCAGGGCGAGATAATAGGCTAAATTACGGGTGCTAGGTTGAAAATTATCCTTTTCAATCAGGTTTTTCCACTGCTGCAATTTCTCCTCTCCTTCCACTGTCACAAAATGCCGTAACTTTTGCAGATGATGGAGGAGAGTTTGGGGGTAGGATAATTGTTCTCGTTTGAGTTGTTCTGAGAGAGTTAAAGACATAAAATTAAGTAAAAAGTAAAAATCGTCAATTAAGCAGGGAGGCACAATTATTTGTAGGATGGGTTAGCGCACTTCGTAAAATGAACGTAGGTTGGGTTGAAGCATGAAACCCAACCTACGTTCATTTTATATTTAATTCCACCCACCTACTTAAAGGTGCATAAAGTGATTAGTAACTACAGTATTAAGTTTTATGAAGGGAGGGAATGCTCCAGAATCGCGACTATAATGATTAAACAGATCATTCCTGTGTCGGCGAGAGCGATAAAATATGTCTGCCACTGAATACGAAGCAATTATCGGTTTAGAAACCCACTGTCAACTCAACACCAAAAGCAAGATATTTTGTTCCTGTCCCACCAACTTCGATAGTCCCCCCAATACTAACGTCTGTCCCGTCTGTTTGGGTTATCCGGGGGTATTACCCGTCCTTAACCAAGAAGTCCTAGCCAGTGCCGTTAAACTGGGATTAGCTATCGATGGGAAAATCACACCTCATAGCAAATTTGATCGCAAACAGTATTTTTATCCCGACCTGCCGAAAAATTATCAAATTTCCCAGTATGATCTCCCTATTGTCGAACAGGGTCAACTAGAAATCGAGATCGTCGATAAAAAAACTAAGGAAGTTAGCCGCAAAATTATCGGCATTACCCGTCTGCACATGGAAGAAGACGCGGGAAAACTGGTTCATGCTGGCAGCGAACGTCTCTCCGGTTCCACCCATTCCCTCGTGGATTTTAATCGTACAGGTGTACCATTATTGGAAATTGTCTCGGAACCGGATTTACGCACCGGCACCGAAGCAGCGGAATATGCCCAAGAATTACGGCGTTTAGTGCGTTATCTCGGTATCAGTGACGGCAATATGCAGGAAGGTTCCCTGCGCTGCGATGTCAATATTTCTGTGCGTAAAAAAGGCACTAAAAAGTTCGGGACTAAGGTAGAAATTAAAAATATGAACTCCTTTAGTGCTATCCAAAAAGCCATAGAATACGAGATTGATCGACAAATTGAAGCGATCAAAAATGGCGAATTAATCCTACAGGAAACCCGTCTTTGGGAAGAAGCTACTCAACGGACGATTAGTATGCGGAAAAAAGAAGGTTCTAGCGATTATCGCTATTTTCCCGAACCGGATTTACCCCCCCTAGAAGTCTCCCCCGAACAGTTAAAAGCTTGGGCGGAAGAATTACCAGAATTACCCGCTCGTAAACGTCGTCGTTATGAAGAAGAATTTGGTCTTTCCCCCTACGATGCCAGGGTTTTAACCGATGATCGCACCGTGGCTGAATATTTTGAAACTGCGGTAATTGCCGGGGCAAATGCGAAATTAGTCGCTAACTGGATCAGTCAAGATATCGCCGCTTATTTAAATAATAATAAGCTGATGATCACGGAAATTGCCCTGCAAGCGTCAGACTTAGCGGAATTAGTTAAACTGATTGAAGCGGGAACAATTAGTGGCAAAATTGCTAAGGAAATTTTACCAGAACTTCTCACCGAAGGCGGTTCACCCAAAGCACTGGTGGAAAAGAAAGGATTAATACAAATTTCTGACAGTTCTGCGATCGAAAAACTGATCGAGGAAATTATCGCCTCCCATCCAAGCGAGTTAGAAAAATTCCGGGCGGGTAAAACCAATCTTAAGGGATTTTTTGTCGGTCAAGTCATGAAAAAAAGCGGCGGTAAAGCCGATCCTAAATTAACTAGCCAAATCTTAGATCAAAAACTTTCTGGTTAGTTATATTCAGTGATCAGTGATCAGTAAACAGTAATCAGTGGTGAGCTTTTTTTCAGTGATCAGTAAAAAGTAAACAGTAATCAGTGAACTTAAAACTCAAATCTGATAACTGATAACTGATAACTGGTAACTGATAACTGATAACTGATAACTGGTAACTGATAACTGGTAACTGATAACTGATAACTGATAACTGAAAATGACCTCGCAATTAAAGCCTAATAGCCCAAAAATTCTCGCTGTTGTCAACGGAAAAGGTGGTGTGGGTAAAACCACCACTGCGGTTAATTTAGCGGCAATTTGGGGACAGAATCAGCGTGTTTTGCTGGTGGATGCGGATCCGCAGGGTTCCTCCACTTGGTGGGTAGAAAGAAATCAAGGGGATATGGTATTTGATTTAGCCAAAGAAATTAATACAGAGAAATTAGGAGAATTGCGTCAAATTATCGAGTACGATCTGATCGTGATTGACACACCACCAGCTTTGCGTTCCCAATTACTTACCGCAGTCATAGCAGAATCAGATTATTTAATTTTACCAACTCCTCCCGCACCGATGGATTTAATGGCTTTAATTGACACGGTACGCACAGCAGTTAAACCCCTAGGAATTGCCTATCGGGTTTTGTTAACAAAAGTGGATTCTCGTAGTCTTAAGGAAACTTTAGAAGCACAAAATACTTTATTAGAATTAGGTATTCCCGCTTGTCATGCTTTTGTCAGAAATTATAAGGCCCACGAAAAAGCCGTTTTAGACGGG
This sequence comes from Microcystis novacekii Mn_MB_F_20050700_S1, assembly GCA_007096045.1. GTDB lineage: Bacteria > Cyanobacteriota > Cyanobacteriia > Cyanobacteriales > Microcystaceae > Microcystis > Microcystis novacekii. Next base: position 6,365 of record SFAU01000110.1, read on the forward strand.
GTTGCTATTACCAATTGGCGCGGTAAAAATGCCCAAGAAGCCAGCGCCGATTATCGTCGTGTGGCCGAAGAATTAGAACGGGATTGGTAGATTTATGAACAGGTTTTCTAAGGACAATATTTTTGCAGAACGTAGGTTGGGTTGAAGCATGAAACCCAACGCCCGCATGGGTTACGCTACCGCTAACCCATCCTACAAATAATTGTGCCTCCCTACTTATCGACAGGTTTTCTAAGGACAATATTTTTGCAGTAAAGAAATCACTAAATCTAGACCATCAGGCTGAACTTGAATAGTATAGGCTTCGGCTTCAATTTGTCTGCTAAAACCCTGATAATTCATAAAAAATCTTCTGGTCATTGCCGGTGGTTCTAGGGCTAAATTAAGAGCTTTAACTGTTTTGCCTCCATGACAAAGTTGAGCAGCATGGACAGCTTCATGGATTAATGTTGGTCGGGCAATACCTAAGTCAAAAACTAGGGGATGAATCCAAATAATTCTGGTTTTACTATCAAATAAACCGTAGGCTCCTCGCACTGGTGGTGGGGCAAGTTTGACGATAAAATTGTGTTTTTCTAGAGCTTTTTGCAGCAGTGAAAAATCAGGATTTGCTGCCGATAAATTTTCTACTGCAGCTAATTGCATCCCTAGAAAAACAGCTGCAATTGTGTAATAAATGCCCATCGGGTAATAGTTCCTATTAAAAAAATATCAAAATTAGCAGGAGGTTATTCATTGATGAATCGAACCATCGGGGAGAATTGTTCCCGTTAAAATTGCTCCAGTTAATTTCACCATAATACGCTTACCGAAGCCAATTTTTGCCCCGCGTAAATCTGCCGCCGACAGATCCGCCCCACTTAAATCCGCTCCGATGAGATTGGCTTCCTGTAAATTTGCGCCTTTAAGGTTAGCTTCGAGGAGATTGGCGCGAAAAAGATTAGCTTTGTACAGATTAGCTTTTTCTAGGTTAATTTTGTGCAGGAAGCTATCGCTTAAGTCGGCATGGCTTAAATCTGCCCCGATGAGACTGCGACTAGAGAGATCTTTTTCTTTCAGGTTGGCTCCCTGTAAATCGGCTCCGTTTAAATCCCGATAGTGAGGGCGCCAGGCTGCCTGATTGTGGACCTGATGGTTATTCTGGGAGTGGCTGTGTTGACTGTGGGTTTGTTGACTATGGGTTTTATGACTGTGGGTTTGGGAATTTTGGCCGGGTTGGCTAGGGTGAGGCTGATAGGGGGAAGCAGTTTTATAGGCGTGGGCGGGCTGTTTTTCAGTTTTAGGGGGGGAATTGGAGCGTTTAGGAGAATTTTGATGAATTTGCCGCAATTGTTCCCTAGCGTGGTTAATTTCTTGCAGTTTAGCGGTGGCTTTTTCCAAAAGACGCTGATTATCTTTGGGAATGCGATCGGGATGCCAAATAAACACCAAATCTTTGTAGGCTTGATTGATCTCGTCGAGAGATGCCCCATGATCTAACCCTAAAACTTTATAGTATCGCTCCAATTCTTTCATTATCGAAGTCCTAATACAAGGATAAAAGCATTAACGGCCACAATTTCTCTGAGTCTTGTCGGATTTTCTAGGAGAGGATTTCTTTTAGGATAATTTGACTCTGGGAGAGTTGCCATAAAATTTGAGAAAATGTCTGGTAATTAAAAAAATCTCGTTTTTCTATCCTGTTTTGATGCGTAACTGTATAGCACATAACAGCAAAATTAGCAAATTTTTGATACAAAACTTAATTTATGGCCTTGGGGGTTAGGGGTTGGGGGTTAGGGGTTGGGGGTTGGGGGTTGGGGAGAATAAATAAAAGCAATCTCCTATCTCCTAAATACTGAATACTGAGTGCTGTATGATAAAACTTGTCCCGATAGGATGATAAATCAACGTCGTGAAATTTGGTCAGTGGTTGGGGTTTATCTGTTTAATAATGGCTCTGTATGTATTGTGGCAGATTCGACAGCTGTTATTATTGATTTTTATGGCGATCGTATTTACCGTAGCCTTAAATAGATGTGTTAAAGGATTGCAGAGATTAGGGATTAAAAGGGGTTTGGCTATTTTAATTACCCTGCTGACGAGTCTAGCAATTGTGATTTTATTTTTTATAATTATTGTTCCCCCCTTTATCGAACAGTTTCAAAAATTAATTGAACTTTTACCGCAAGCTTGGGATTTAGTCCGCAATAACTCGATTCAATGGCGACAACAATTTCAATTTGATTGGTTGCCATCGCTGCCTAATTTAACTGATTTAGTCCAGCAGTTACAACCTTTAGGAACCTTTGTTTTTAGTAACTTTTTTACCTTCTTTTCTAACTCAGTTGCGGCAGTTTTACAATTATTATTCGTGCTGGTGTTAGCAATGATGATGTTAGCCAACCCCCAACCCTATCGACAAGCTTTCCTAAAATTATTTCCTAACTTCTATCGTCGTCGTGCCGAGGAAATTCTTACCCTATCGGAAGCAGGTTTGGGTAATTGGTTGTTGGGAATTGCCATTAGTTCAACTATGGTGGGATTATTAAGTGGGTTCGGTCTTTTTGTTCTACAAATTAATCTAGTTCTCGTTCATGCTATCCTAGCAGGATTGCTCAATTTTATCCCTAATATCGGACCGACTGCTAGTGTGATTTTTCCCATTCTAATTGCTGTTATCGATGCACCTTGGAAAATTGTCGCTATTCTGATTCTCTATTTTATTATCCAAAATGTCGAAAGTTATTGGCTGACACCCACTGTCATGGCTAAACAGGTATCTTTACTACCGGCAATTACCCTAATTGCTCAAATTTTCTTTGCTCAAATGTTTGGCATCTTAGGTTTATTATTGGCTTTACCTTTGACAGTGGTAGTAAAAACATGGTTAGATGAATTATTATTCAAAGACATTTTAGATCAATGGGATCACGTCCATAACAAATCTTAAATAATCTCGGCAAAAACCATGAAATTAATCATTCTTACTATCGTTATTTTATCTAATGTTTTTGCTGCTCTCCCAGCTAAGTCTGAAACGGTTCTAGAAAAAATTAAACGCACGGGATTATTAGAAGTAGCGATGAGAGAAGATGCGATTCCGTTTGGCTATCGAGATAGTAATAATAATTTACAGGGATTGTGCTTAGATTTTATCCAATTGCTTAGAGAAGAACTCAAGCAAAAATTTAACCTCCAAATCATCAGTGTCAAAATTTATAAATCGACTTTATTTAATCGCTTCCAGTTATTGGAAAATAAAACCGTTGATTTCGAGTGTGGTCCGAATAGTATCAGAAAAAATATACCTGATGGTGTCAGTTTTTCTCGTCCTTTTTTTGTGACGGGAACTCAGTTTTTAGTTCGGAGTGATAATCAGAAGAATTTTAACTTTTCTTCGTCCTTAGAAGGTATAAGTATTGGAGTTTTGCGAGATACCACCACTCAAGAATTATTAAGACAAAAATATCCTCTTGCTACCTATCAGGAATTTCAAGGAGCGACGGGAAGACTGCGAGGTATCCAAAGTTTAAGAAGGAATAGAATAGATGCTTTTGCTAGTGATGGGATTCTGCTAATTGGAGAAGCTGTCATTCTCGGTTTATCCCTAGGAAAAGATTATCAACTTATCCCTCGCAATCCTTTAAATTGTGATTATTATGGTTTCATTCTTCCTGCTAATGATCCCCAATGGCAAGAGTTTATTAATGGGGTTATCGTCACCAGTGAGAACAGAAATATTTTTAAAACATGGTTTAATGAAGTTGCTTCCTATTTTATACATACCTGGCAATATTGTCGTAATAATAACGAAAAATCTCAGTAAAACTTAACGATTATGCACAAAAAAAATGATTTATTTTGGTTGATTGGTTGCGCTACAATAATCCTGTTTATTTGCAGTGCTGTCAGACATATTTTATTTCAATCTAATGCTCTCGATCTTGGTTGGTTTGATCAGGGAGTTTACTTAATTTCTCAAGGTAAACCACCGATTATATCTTTTGTTGGCTACCATATTTTAGGCGATCATATCGCTTTTATTCTCTATCCTATAGCCTTACTTTATAAAATTTATCCTAGCGTTTATTGGTTGCTTTTCTTACAAGCTTTTTCCCTTTCCCTTGCCGTTTTTCCCCTCTGGCAATTGGCAATACAAGCGAGATTAAAAGAAAAACAAGCTTATACATTAGCCTTAGTTTATCCGCTCTATCCCTTGATTTTTAATGTTAATCTCTTTGATTTTCATCCTGAAGTTATCGCAGTGCCAGCAATTTTTTGGACGATTTTGGCAGCCAGATTAAATAATCTCTGGGGATTTTGTCTAGGAATCATTATTATTCTCGGTTGTAAGGCAATTCTCTCTTTAACATTGTTGGGAATGGGTATCTGGTTACTTCTCTGGGAAAAGAAAAAAATCCCAGGAATAATTGCTATTATTAGCGGCATTCTTTGGTTTATTATCGCCACGAAATTATTAATCCCTCTCCTGACAGGAAAATCGGCAGTTATCGAAATGGCTGATTCTCGATATAGTTATCTAGGAGATAGTTTGCCAGCAATTATTTTTAATCTTTTCCTCAAACCCGATCTTGTCTTGGTAAAAATCTTTACTGGCAATAATCTAGAATACCTCATCCTATTAATTATTCCCTTAGTTTGGGGTTTATCCTGGCGCTATTCTGCCCCAATAATTGCCGCTATTCCCGCACTTGCTTTAAATTTATTAGCAGATCATGCCCCACAAAAAAACTTAACCACTCAATATTCCCTGCCAATTTTGCCCTTTTTATTTCTAGCGGTTATCGCCACTTTAGCCCATAATAGTAACTGGTTAAAAAAACCTAAATGGATAATTACTTGGGCAATTATTGCCTTTTTTGCCTTAGCTAAATACGGCTATTTTTGGTCACTATATTTAAATTCCCTCGATACTTGGGCAGCTACCCAAAAAGCTCTCACCCAAATTACCACCAGTGAGAGTGTCTTGACTACTTCTAGAATTGCCCCCCATCTTACCCATCGAGAAATGATCAAATTAGCGATCGAAGGTTCCCAATCCCTAGATTTAAATCAATTTAATTATATCCTACTCGATCGCCGTCATCCCGGTTGGTCTAGTTCACCAGAACTAATTGATGATCACTTAAATAAACTGAATCAAAATGAGAACTTCCAGCTAATCGTTAATCAGGATGATGTTTTTTTATATCGGGCCTTGACAACTCCTCAAGAAACAAAATAATTTGTCGTTCCACCGATTTCAATAAATTTTCTTTATCGATGGGAAACCAGACAATATCAGCATCGGCACGAAACCAAGTGCGCTGACGTTTAGCAAATTGACGGGTGTGGAGGATAATTAGATCGATCGCCTGTTCTAAAGAAATTTTCCCGAGCAGATATTGCTTAATCTCTGCATAACCCAAAGTCTGCAAAAGTGGCAAATCCCAACCGTATTTATCCCCCAAATTCTGCACCTCTGCTACTAATCCCCTGGCGATCATTTGATCAGTACGAACAGTGATCCGCTTGTCTAAACTTTCTGGGGAACAGTCTAAACCAATTTGTAAAATCGGATAAGTGGGAGGATTTTCTCCCTGCTGACTAGATATAGGTTTTCCTGTTAGATAAAAAACCTCTAAAGCGCGTAAAGTCCTCACCTGATCATGGGGATGAATTTTTTGAGCAGCCTCTTCATCTACCTGCGTCAGAATTTGATAAAGATAGGATTGTCCCAAAGCTTGTAATTGCTGTCTTAAATCCGCTTGAGGAGAAACCCTCGGTATTTTTAAACCTTTGACAATGGACTTGATATAAAGTCCCGTACCACCGACCAAAAACAGAGGAGAATAGTGGAGATTGCTGATTAAATCCTCAGCTTGTTCTTGGTACTGTGCTAGGGTAAAATTATCTTGAGGATCACAAATATCAATTAGATAATGGGGAATCCGCTGACATTCTTCTAAGCTAGGTTTAGCAGTACCAATATTAAATTCTCGATAGATTTGTCGGGAATCGGCGCTGAGAATTACTGAATTAAACTTTTCGGCCAATTGTAGTGCTAAACTGGATTTTCCCGTGGCAGTTGCCCCACAAATAACAATTAAAATAGGTAAAGAGGAAGTAGTCATCGATGCTACATGACAGTAATCAGTAATCAGTGAAAAGACAGGACTGTTAAGCTAAGTGGGTGGGTGGAATTAAATATAAGATCAACGTAGGTTGGGTTGAAGCATGAAACCCAACGTCCGCTCATGTTGCGCTACCGCTAACCCATCCTACAAATAATTGTGCCTCCCTACTTAAGACGCATTTAAACTGGGTATTGTGAAGCTGATTAACAGGGGTACATCCCACATTAATTATCAGTGACTCTTAAATTATTACAGATATATCAGCAGCTATCTGTAAGCATCCCACTGAAAAACTAATGCGCTTCGGGGTTTGGGTAGGGTTGATTCATGAATCAACCCTACCTTGAATCAACCCTACCTTGAATCAACCCTACCTTGAATCAACTTTAGGAGAAAGTTTCCGCTTAAAAATCCGAAATTACATGAGTAGAAAATGGGTTTCTCCGAGAAACCCGTTTTCTCTGTGTGGGATTGACAAAAATTGAGATGCACCCGATTAACAGCTATCAAAAAAAACAGCACCCATTAGGATGCTGTTTGTCAAGAAAATGTTACAAAACTTAAGCTAAAGCCGCCATTTTCACATCGTTATGAGCGAGGATATTTTGTAACTCCTCCGCGTCCACGGTTTCTTTTTCCACTAACATTTGCGCTAACTGGTCCAAGATGGCGCGGTTATTGACTAAAACCTCTTTAGCGCGACGATAGGCCTGTTCCACTAGGTTACGCACCTCCTCGTCAATAGCTGCCGCAGTTTCATCGGAGAAATCTCGATCGGAAGCAATATCACGACCTAGGAAAACATTACCATTTTGACGACCTAAAGCCACCGGACCCAAGCGATCGCTCATGCCGAAACGAGTGACCATTTGCCGCGCTACTCGTGCCACCTGTTGCAGGTCATTAGAAGCACCCGTAGTCACTTCCTCCTCACCGAAGATAATTTCTTCAGCTAAACGACCCCCCAAAGCTACAGCCATCTGATTTTGCAGATAAGCGCGAGAATATAACCCAGATTCCATGCGATCCTCGCTGGGAGTGAACCAAGTTAAACCCCCGGCCCGACCGCGAGGAATAATACTAATTTTCTGGACAGGATCATAATCCGGCATTAAAGCACCCACCAAAGCGTGACCAGCTTCATGGTAAGCAACTAAAGTTTTGCGTTTTTCGCTCATGACGCGATTTTTCTTCTCAGGACCGGCCAGGACACGATCAATCGCATCGTTGATCTCATCCATGGAAATCTCGGTTAAATTGCGACGTGCCGCTAAAATTGCGGCTTCGTTGAGCAAATTAGCCAGATCCGCACCGGTAAAACCGGGGGTACGACGAGCGATTTTATCGAGATCCACGTCTTGGGCCAAAGTTTTGCCTCTGGAGTGGACATTAAGGATTTCCTTACGGCCAGCGTAATCGGGACGATCTACCACCACTTGGCGATCAAAACGACCCGGACGTAATAAAGCGGCATCCAGCACATCAGGACGGTTAGTGGCGGCGATAATGATAATACCTGTATTACCTTCAAAACCGTCCATTTCCGTTAATAATTGGTTGAGGGTTTGTTCCCGTTCATCGTTACCACCCCCTAAACCGGCACCCCGTTGACGACCGACAGCATCAATCTCATCGATAAAGACGATACAAGGTGCATTCGCTTTCGCTTGTTCAAATAGGTCGCGGACGCGAGACGCACCCACCCCGACGAACATTTCCACGAATTCCGAACCGGAAATGCTAAAAAACGGGACTCCCGCTTCGCCAGCTACCGCGCGAGCAAGCAGGGTTTTACCTGTCCCCGGAGGACCGACTAAAAGGACTCCTTTGGGGATTTTTGCCCCAATTGCCGTGAAGCGATCGGCATTTTTCAGGAAATCTACCACTTCGTTTAATTCTAATTTTGCCCCTTCAATCCCGGCCACATCACCGAAAGTAACCTGGGTTTGGGGTTCCATCTGTACTCTTGCTTTCGATTTGCCGAAGTTCATCGCTTGGGAACCGGGGCCACTTTGGGCGCGACGGAGCAAGAAAAATAGACCAACAAGAAGCAAAATGGGGAAAAAGAGGCTACTGAAGGCTCTTACCCATACTCCTTCTTCTCTTTGGGGCAGTACGGCAATATCAACGTTATTTTCTGCCAAGATGTTGATTAATTGCGGATCGTTGGGCAGGTTAACTAATACATTTGTACCATCTTGGGTGGGTACGATCGCTCGCTGCCGGTCGGCACTTAAGCGCACGGTTTCCACTTTCCCTTCCCGTACTTCCTGTAAAAATTCACTATACTTCCAAGTCTGTTGGACTGCTGGCTGGCGATCGAAGAAAGCTGAGGCCAAGGCAAGGACTACGATTAACAATAGGGCATATAGTCCCGCATTGCGCCATTTTTTGTTATTACCGTTTTTGTTCACGCTGTCGAACTCCTGATAAATTGAGGATGATTTTATCGGTTGTCAAGGGGTTGTTAATTTATGTTAACGTTTCTCAGGAACAGTGGACAGGTTTTTTTATCTATGGCCGTTGTGATCGTAAATATGGGGGTTAGGTGTTGAGGATTGGGACTGGGAGAGTGGGGAGATGGGGAGAATCACAAAAGCAATCTACTGTGGCTCTCGTCGACTGAGTATGATCAATTATTAACAAAGTGCCAATTTAATAAGACTCTCTGTCTAAAGCTGTCAAAGTTGTTTAACCCATAAGCTTTTCTTTTCATCAGTTTAATTTTTTGGTTAATCCCTGTGAAATTGATTTCGCCACTAATAAAAAAAAGTCGATTGACACAGGAACCAGTTAGCGGACAAAATTAACTCTATTAGCCGTTGGCAAGCTTGAGAATTGATTGTGTAAGTAGTCGGACATAAATTCTGTTGTCTATCTTAAGAAATGTAAATTGCCGCAATTCTTACTGACTCCTGACTCCTGACTCCTTACCCCACAGTTAACTTTACTTTTGTCCAACGACTTAACAGATTAGTTAAGTCTAGCTCGATCTCGAAACAAACAACTAATAATGATCATCGCAGGAGAAAGAAGCGGAGTCGGTAAAACTACGATTACTCTGGCAATCTTGGCCTATTTAATCAGTCGTGGCGATCGAGTGCAATCTTTTAAAGTTGGGCCAGATTATATCGATCCCATGTTCCATACCTATTTTACCGGTCGCCCCTGTCGCAATCTCGACCCGGTTTTAACTTCTGAAGACTATGTAAAAACCTGTTTTGCCCAACATTGTCAAAATGTCGATTATGCTCTGATTGAAGGGGTAATGGGGCTATTTGATGGTATTCAATTAAGCGATAGTCAATTTCCCGATTATGCCAGTACCGCCCATATTGCCCGTATTTTAGGGCTTCCTCTGCTGTTAGTTGTCGATTGTAGTCGTTTATCTACCTCTGTCGCCGCTATTGTCCGCGGTTATCAATCTTTAGATAAAAATCTCCATCTGGCCGGAGTTATCCTCAATCGGGTTGGTAGCGATCGCCACCTGCAATTACTGCAAACCGCCCTAGAATCCATCAATATGCCCATTGTCGGGGTTTTGCGTCGTCAAGATTCCCTGACAATTCCTGATCGCCATCTAGGATTAGTTCCCAGCGATGAATTAGCAGAAATCAGGCAACTGCAAGAGCAACTGGCTTCTATTGCCCAAAATTGCTTTAATTGGGACATTCTCTTGCCTTTACTGACTATTTCTCCCCAAGAGAACCTGAAAAATCCCACAGGAGCAAATAAGCTTTTTCCCCCTATCCGTATCGGTATTGCCAGAGATAAGGCTTTTAACTTTTATTACCACGATAATCTCGATATTTTAGCCAATTTAGGCGCAGAATTAATCTTTTGGAGTCCCTTGCAAGGGGCAAATTTGCCCGAAAACCTCCAGGGATTGTACTTTGGTGGCGGTTTTCCCGAAATCTTTGCCCCAGAATTAGCCGCTAACACCTCTATCTTAACTCAGGTGAGAAAAGCGATCGCCTCTGGAATGCCCACCTACGCCGAATGTGGCGGATTAATGTATTTATGTGAAAAAATAGTTGATTTTCAGAAAAAAAATCATTCTATGTTGCAAATAATCCCCCAATCTGCTATAATGTCCCCAAAGTTAACCCTAGGTTATCGGCAAGCGATCGCTAAACAGGAGACGATCCTGCTCAAAGCAGGTCAACCAGTGCGCGGCCATGAATTCCATCGCTCCCAATTAAGCGGGGTGAGCGACGCACCGATTTATCAACTGCAACCATTCCCCAAGGGTGCTATCAATGCCGAAGGGTGGCAAGGCAAGAATCTGCACGCTTCCTATCTCCATCTACATTTTGGGGCTAACCTCAGCCTGCCGAAAAAATTTTTAGCTGCCGGCCTTGATTTTTTCCAGACAGCTGCGTTAAGCTAGTTGCAGATAAATTTGATAACTAATCCGTCAAGGGATACAGGAGGTGATGTCGATGGTAGAAAGTAGTAAAAGCATGGGTCTCCTAATCGACAATAGCCGGCTGTGCGCCGGGGCTGTTCTCTAGACCCCCACGTCTAAACAAGATTTAGACTAGCTGGAGTTCCTTCCGGCAGTCTGGTGTCGATTCCGATGACCCGCTACACCGCCCTTACCGAGCAATTGGTAAGGGCGGATAGTTTTTCAGGGTTTCCCGTCGATTCTTGTTTGGGGACACCGTTTTAACGCCATTGACCGAGATAATATCATTGGCTAGAGCCCCCGCCATCATGGGAATTAATCGATTGATATTATTCTCATAAGCTTTTGGCCAGAATTCAGAGAGTTTCTCTGCCACGTCACCTGAGTTTTCCGTGACGGCAAAGACAAACTGATCGCTGAAGTTTTCTCTCTGTAAGGATTATAACCTAATTGAGTTTTTGTTTAAGTGCCGTTAGGATCGACAGGGTTGCCACTTTGTCAACCGGTCAAGGGAAAAAAAATGAGATCGCATCTTTCCCTAAGCAATTAAATCGTGTATAATGGCAAGAGAATAGCAAGGCTATATGCGTCATCAAACTGTGTAGTCAACCTATAAGGTGTGAGGAAAAAACCATTATGTTAAGAATGTTCTGGAAATCATTGCTGGTTAGCCCAGCGATTTTAGGGGCTACCCTGCTAGCTTCCGCTAATGCTAGTAGCTTCGATCCCGTCAAATCTACCAGTGTTTCTACCGAATTTAACAATCTAGAAATCGCTCAAGTTCAGAACACCGGTGCGGGAACTGGCGAACTACTCAATCAGATCGAACAGTACGGTAACGAAGGTCAAGTTGCACCCGTACAGGGGAACACCATCGATCAAGTCACCAGCGTCAACCAACTGCGGGATGTTTCCCCCACCGCTTGGGCTTATGAGGCATTAAGAAGCCTTGTGGAGCGCTATGGTTGTATTGTTGGTTATCCCGATCGCACCTTCCGCGGCGACCGAGCTTTAACCCGTTGGGAATTTGCGGCTGGTTTAAACGCTTGCTTAAACGTGATGGAACGTTTAATTCAAGATGGTGTCAACGTCAGCAAGGAAGACTTAGATGCCCTCAAGCGCTTGATGGATGAGTTCCAAGCCGAATTAGCGGCCTTGGGAGCCAGAGTTGATAACTTAGAAAGCCGGGTGTCTTTCCTCGAAAATAACCAATTCTCCACCACCACCAAATTAGCTGGGGAAGTTATCTTCGCCGTTACCGACACGGTCGGTGCCGGTAGCCCCGCCTCCCAGGCCGCCATGCAATACCGCGCTCGTTTGCTGTTAAACACGAGCTTCACCGGTCAGGACGTGTTGAAAACCCGTTTAGCGGCTGGCAGTGCCACTCCCTTCGGATTTGATTACAAATCGACCACCACACTACAAAATGGCGATCCTGCTTCCGTTACATTTAATGACCTAAAAAGCCCTTCCCTTTATCAAACTTGGACGGCCGCCGGTAATGGTAGCAATGTCGTTCTCGACTGGTTGGCCTACTATACCCCCATTGACTTAGGTTACTTCGGTCGCTTCAATACCTACGTCGCCGCTTGGGGTGGTATTTGGAATGACTTCGTTCCCACCACTAATCCCTTCTTTGAAGACTTCGACGGTGGTAAGGGTGCGCTATCTACCTTCGCATCCGAAAACCCCATCTATCGTATCGGTGGTGGTTCTGGGGCTGGTGTTAGCCTACAGTTAGGCTTCCTCCAAAGCATTCTCGGTCCTACCTCCCTATCTTTAGGTTACTTAGCCGGTGGTGGTGGCTCCAGTTCGGCGGCCAATCCTAACCCGGGTAATGGTCTCTTTAACGGAGATTACGCCGCTTTAGCACAGATTAACGCTAACCTCTTTAACTTCCTCAACGTCGGCTTCACCTACGTTAACGCTTACCAAGGGGCCGATACCGCCCTGTTCGGTAACGGTGGTTCCTTCGGTGTGACAGGAAGTTCCGCCGCTAACCTTTCCCAAACCCAGTTAAACACCCTGCTCAACGTCAACGGCAACGATCCTGATAGCGTCACCCTACAGGATGAAGTCGGTTTCTTCAACTTCGGCTCAAAAGTATCCAATAGCTACGGTTTAACTGGCGCAGTGGATCTTGGTTTTGCCAGCTTGAGTGCCTTCGGTTCCTACTCCACCGTCCGCTTACTCGGTCTCGGTGATGCGGAAGTGTGGACCTACGGTGCTGGTATTGCCTTCCCCGACTTAGGTAAAGAAGGAAATATCTTAGGTCTGTTTGCTGGTGCGCAGCCCTACATCGGTCACTTAAGCTTCCGGGAAATGGGTCTAAAAGTATCTAACATCGTTCCCTACCACGTTGAATTGTTCTACAAGTACCAAGTCACCGACAATATTTCTATCACCCCCGGTGTCATCTGGATTTCTGCACCTGAACAGTTCAAAGGCACTGGTAACGAGTGGATTGGCACCGTCCGCGGAACCTTTACCTTCTAGGATTTCCTAAATTAAACCCGAAACCCCACCACTGGGTGGGGTTTTGTTTTAGGCAAATAAACGCTGATATTCTATCCCACATTCCGCACCCTAACTCTCGGTTCGGGAATCACTATAGGTAGTGTTTCAATGACTGATCAAACCTACCTGTAGTGGTATTAGTTCAACTTATGCCAATACAGGCAGTGGATAGCTTAATCCAAAAACACTATATGTGGAAAATGAGCGAACCGTCAGTAAAATACTTATCTAGAGGAGTGAGTTGGCGGCAAGCTGCCGCCAACTAAGACGAAAATTTCAAGGAAAGAGTTGAAATTTGTTGATGATTTAAACTCCCATGCTTGCCAGACTGCCGTAGAAAGAACCTTGCGGTCAATTACTCGGTTTTACGATAATTGCCAAAATAAAGTTAAAGGAAAGAAAGGCTACCCTAAGTTTTAAAAACATTCCCGTTCTGTTGAGTATAAAGTATCTGGATGGAAGCTATCAAAAGATAAACGTCATATTACCTTTACAGACAAAAAAGGTATTGGTACTCTTAAGTTGATTGGCTCTAGAGACATTAATTATTATCAACCGGAACAGATTAAACGGGTAAGAATCCTTAATCGTGCCGATGGTTATTATGTGCAGTTTTGCCTTAAATTAGACCCCAGAGACACAGTTAAACCTTTAACACCTTCCCAGAAAGCTACTGGGATTGATGTGGGATTAAAGTTTTTCTTAGTAGATAGCGAAGGCCATCAAATTGATTGTCCGAACTACTACAGGAAAGCTGAAAAACAGCTAAACCGATTAAACAGGAAAAAATCAAAGAAATACCGTAAGGGTAAAAAACAATCTCGTAATTATCACAAAGCTAGAAAGCGAGCTGCTCGGAAACATTTAAGAGTAAGTAGGCAACGAGAAGAGTTTGTCAAGAGTGTGGCACTCCGTTTAGTTAAGTCTAACGACTTAATCGTCTAGGTCAACTTAAATGTCAAAGACATGGTCAAGAATCGTCATTTAGCGAAGTCGATAACCGATGCAGGATGGTCTGTTTTTAGGCAATGGCTAGAGTATTTTGGGGACAAATACAGAAGTGTTGAATGTTAAGATTTTGAGGATATTGTCCAAGTTGTGCATTGGCATTGATGATAGCAAATTTGAGCAGTTAATGACTCTATTCTCAATAAACAAGGGATTTTACCTGGGTTTCAACACTTCTGGGACAAATACGGCAAGTTAACTATAGCTGTCTCACCCCATAATACGTCTCAAGATTGTGCTAATTGTGGACACAAAGTCCAAAAGTCGCTATCTACTCGAACTCATGTTTGTCCTCATTGTGGATACACAGATTGTCGAGATAGAAACGCCGCTTTAAACATCTTGCAAAAGGGATTACAAAAGGGATTAAGTAGCGTGGGGCGCACGCAACCCCCCCAACCCCTAGGGTTGATTCAAGGTAGGGTTGATTCAAGGTAGGGTTGATTCAAGGTAGGGTTGATTCAAGGTAGGGTTGATTCAAGGTAGGGTTGATTCAAGGTAGGGTTGATTCAAGGTAG
>SFAU01000111.1 GCA_007096045.1 Microcystis novacekii Mn_MB_F_20050700_S1
GGGGATGGGGGATGGGGGATGGGGGATGGGGGATGGGGGATGGGGGATGGGGAGAATAAATAAAAATAGTCTCTTGTCTCCTAATCCCGATTGCCAAATTAGTGTCAGCAGCGGGACAACCGGAGAACTAAACTAGAGATATAGCCCTCGATAGGAGACAATTGGATATGGGTATCGCTTCAGTTAACCCTGCCACCGGAGAAATTCTCAAGACTTTTACCCCTCTCACCTCGGAGGAATTGGCGGCGAAATTGGCCCTAGCTGAGGCAACTTTTCAGCAGTATCGCCGCACCCCCATCAGTGAACGGGGACAGTGGTTACGGCAAGCGGCGGATATTTTGGAACGGGATCAAGTAGCATTGGCTAAAACCATGACTTTAGAAATGGGTAAACCAATCAAATCAGCGATCGCAGAAGTCCTCAAATGCGCCTTGGTTTGTCGTTTTTATGCCGATAATGCCGCCGGTTATCTGGAAGATGTGTTGATTGCCACCGATGCTAGTCGCAGTTTTGTCCGTTATCAACCGTTAGGGGTGATTTTAGCGGTTATGCCCTGGAATTTCCCTTTATGGCAAGTATTTCGCTTTGCTGCACCCGCTTTAATGGCGGGAAATGTCGGCCTACTCAAACACGCTTCTAATGTCCCCCAATCAGCTTTAGCGGTGGAAAGAATTTTATTAGAAGCAGGTTTTCCCGAAGGCGCGTTTCAAACTCTTTTGATCGGAGCCGATCGCGTTAGTGATTTAATTAACGATGAACGAGTAAAAGCCGCCACTTTAACCGGTAGTGAACCGGCGGGGATGAGTTTAGCAGCCGCCGCCGGAAAACAGATCAAAAAGGTGGTTTTAGAGTTGGGAGGTAGTGATCCTTTTATCGTTTTAGATACTGCCGATATCGAGGCGGCAGCGGCTACGGCAGTGACGGCGCGATTGTTAAATAATGGTCAGACTTGTATCGCCGCTAAACGGTTTATTGTTATGGAAACTGTCGCCGATCAATTTGAACAGTTATTAGTGGCCAAATTCCAAGCTTTAAGAGTTGGTGATCCCCTTGATGAAACTGTTGATATTGGTCCTTTGGCCACGGTATCGATCGTCTCGGAAATTGCCGCCCAAGTGGAAAAAACCGTCGCTATGGGTGGTAAAGTCCTTGTGGGAGGTCAACGTTTAGAGGGAAAAGGTAACTTCTATCTGCCCACTATTTTAACTGATATTCCTGTCGGTTCTCCGGGGGAAAAAGAAGAATTTTTTGGACCGGTGGCTTTACTATTTCGAGTCAAAAATATCGAGGAAGCGATCGCTTTAGCTAATGATAGTCCCTTTGGTTTGGGTTCTAGCGCTTGGACGAATAACCCCGAAGAAATTGAGCGTTTAATTACCGAAATTGAGGCCGGTTGTGTGTTTATTAACGGTATGGTTAAATCCGATCCTCGTTTACCCTTTGGGGGTATTAAACGTTCCGGTTTTGGACGGGAATTAAGTGTGGAAGGTATTCGCGAATTTGTCAACGTTAAAACTATTTGGATTAAGTAAATCAGTAGGGTGGGTTAGCAACGCGTAACCCACCACTATTTGGATTAAGTAAATCAGTAGGGTGGGTTAGCAACGCGTAACCCACCACCATAACCAAAATCAGAGATATAATTAACATAATTGTCGGAATAACGCACCCTACGGATTAAAAATATGCCGCGTATTATTGATAATATTGAGTTCCATTTATTGCCAATTTTACGCGAAAGTTTATTAGCATCCCAACGCGCTGATTTTTGTGTGGGTTATTTTAATTTGCGCGGTTGGCAATCCATCGATACCTATATTGATCACTTTCTCGGTGGTGATTTGTCCTGTTGTCGTCTCCTGATTGGTATGCAGAAAGCACCCCAGGAATTACTACAGCAATCCCTGTCTTTATTGCCTAGATTAAATGGTATAGATAAGGCTACTTCTGCTCGTTTAAAAAAACAAATTGTTCAGGATTTTTGCCAACAATTAACTTGGGGGAATCCTAGCAATCGCGATCAGGCAGCTTTGCAACGTTTGGGTCAACAAATCCAAGCGGGTAAGCTAGTAATTCGCCTATTTTTGCGCTATAATCTCCATGCTAAATTATACCTTATTCATCGAGATGATGTCAATAATCCAACGGTGGGATTTTTAGGTAGTAGTAATCTTACTTTTGCGGGATTACAACAACAGGGAGAATTAAATATCGATGTGCTTGACCACGATGCTTGCGAAAAGTTACAAAAGTGGTTTAATGATCGTTGGTTAGATACTTGGTCTTTAGATATTTCTGCGGATATTGTCGAGGTAATTAACCAAAGTTGGGCGCGGGAAAGTCTGATTCCTCCCTATCATATCTATTTAAAAATAGCTTACCATCTTTCCTTTGAAGCGAGAGCCGGTTTAGCAGAATACAAAATTCCCCGACAGTTTGACCAAGACTTACTAGATTTTCAGAAATCAGCCATTAAAATTGCCGCTCGTTATGTGCAAAGACGCGGTGGGGTCTTAATTGGCGACGTGGTGGGGTTAGGAAAAACGCACATCGCTTCCATTCTAGCATATATTTTGCAAGAAGACTACGATTTAGAAATCTTAATTATTTGTCCGAAAAACCTCCTAACTATGTGGGAGGATTACAGCCATAAATACAAATTAAGAGCGAAAATTATCCCCTTAAGTCAGGTTATGCAGGAATTACCCAATCTGCGGCGCTATCGAGTGGTAATTATCGATGAAAGTCATAACCTGCGTAATCGGGAGGGTAAACGTTATCGGGTTATCCAGGACTATATCAACACCAATGAAAGTCGCTGTATTCTCTTGACTGCGACTCCCTACAATAAAAACTATCTTGACCTGTCCAATCAACTGCGTTTATTCATTCAAGAGGATACTAATCTCGGAATTCGTCCCGAAAGACTACTGGAATCTCTGGGAGGAGAAATCGAATTTAATCGCAGACACCAATCTCCCGTTAAATCCCTAGCTGCCTTTGAAAAAAGTGACTCTCCCGACGACTGGAGAGACTTAATGCGTCTCTATATGATTAGACGAACTCGCGGTTTTATCAAAAATAATTATGCTACAGAAGACGAACAGGGTCGCAAGTATCTAAAATTTGCCGATGGGTCGAGGGTATATCTTCCCCAACGACAACTAAAGACAATCAAGTTTGACCTGCAAGACTCGGTTTATGCGCGTTTATATTCAGAAGCAGTGGTGATAACTCTCAACGGATTGAAGTTACCCCGTTACGGATTGGGAAATTATCTAATTAAAGGATGCAAAGGGACAGGAGAGGAGGAAACTATCTTAAAAAGTCTCTCCCGCGCGGGTAAGAGGTTGATGGGTTTTTGTCGGACGAATTTATTTAAACGTTTGGAGAGTGGAGGGTATGCTTTCCTGCAATCCCTTGACCGTCATATTCTCCGTAACTATATTTTCCTTCATGCTATGGCCAATAATTTACCCCTTCCCATCGGGAGTCAGGATGTAACTTTGTTAGACAGTCGTTATCTGGATGAGGATTTAGTCACTCAGGGAGAAGAAGACAGTATAGAAACCGAGGATACCACCGGGATAACCGGGTTAGAAAAAGAGTATCAAAAAAGAGCCGAACAAGTGTATCAAAAGTATGTCAGTGATTATCGCAAGCGCTTTCAGTGGATTAAAACCGATGTCTTTAAACCCGCGCTGAAAAAAGACTTACAATCCGATGCCTTGGCTTTAATAGCATTATTGCAGACCTGTGGGACTTGGCAGCCAGAGACCGACGAAAAGTTAGAGAAGTTATGGCAGCTGTTACAGGAAAATCATCCCCAAGAAAAGGTGTTAATTTTTAGTCAATTTGCCGATACAGTCAGTTATTTGGTCACTCAGTTGCAACATCGGGGAGTGGATAAGATTGCGGGGGTGACGGGAAACTCTCCTAATCCCGCAGAAATTGTCCATCGTTTTAGTCCCCGCAGCAATTCTCAGCAAGTGAAGGAAGAAATACGAGTCCTAGTCGCGACGGATATCCTCAGTGAAGGGTTAAATTTACAGGATTGTGCCATTATCGTTAATTATGACTTGCCCTGGGCAATTATTCGTCTTATTCAACGGGCCGGAAGGGTAGATAGAATCGGTCAAAAAGCAAGTCAGGTTCTCTGTTACTCATTTTTACCTGCGGAGGGAGTGGAGAGAATTATTAAACTACGGACGAGACTATCTCAAAGACTGCGAGAGAATGCTGAGGTGGTGGGGACCGATGAGATATTTTTTGAGGAGGAGATGGATAACCAGAATTTATTAGATCTGTATCATGAAAAATCTGAGGTTATCGATGAGGAGGAGGATCAAGAAGTGGATTTAACTTCGGAAGCTTATCAAATTTGGAAAAATGCGATCGAAGTTGACCCTAGTTTAAAGCATACCATAGAGAATCTGCCGGCGGTGGTTTATTCCACCCGTTCCCATACCCCCACAGCAACCTATCCAGAGGGAGTAATGGTTTATCTGAAAACTGCCGGGGGAAATGATGCTTTAGCATGGATTGATAAACAGGGAAATAGTGTGACTCAATCCCAATTGACTATTTTACGTTCCGCTGCCTGTCATCCCCAAACTCCCCCGATTCCCCTCCATCCCCAACACCATCAGTTAGTACAAAAAGGTACAGAATTAATTGCGGAGGAGGAAAACAACTCTGGGTCTAAATTGGGACGAATGACGGGAGCAAAATTTAAGACCTATGAGCGCTTAAAAAGGTATGCTCAAGATAGTAGGGATAATCTTTTTCCTCCAGAGGTTTTTAATCAAGCAATCGCTCAACTCTATCATTATCCCCTCAGACAGTCCGCTCTCGATCGCTTAAATCGTTGTTTAAGAACTGGTATCTCTGACCAACAGTTGGCCGATTTGGTAGTATCTTTGTATCAAGATGACCGTCTCTGTATTGTTCACGAGGAAGAAACAAATCAAGAACCCCAGATTATCTGTTCCTTGGGTTTATTTCAACCCTCTTAAGTCCCCCTTATCAAAGGGGATTTAGGGGGAGCTAACCCAATTCAAGGGGGATTTAGGGGTAGGGTTGATTCATGAATCAACCCTACTATGAATCAACCCTACTATGAATCAACCCTACTATGAATCAACCCTACTATGAATCAACCCTACTATGAATCAACCCTACTATGAATCACTAACCCAATGCAAGTCCCCCTTATCAAGGGGGATTTAGGGGAATCAAACCTTTTGCTATATTAAATGTATCTCCAATCTCAGCGAAGCGAATTGGATTGGTTCATAATTTATCGATATTTATCTATTATGTCCCTGAACTTCTCCCGGACTCGCGACTTATTATCTAACTTCCAATTTGGGGAACTGTTTATCGAGGAATTGGGATGGTCCCATCCTCGTGGAAAAAAATCTCTCCCTGTTACCATCGAGAATCAGGAATATAATTGTCAGAGAATCGCGGAAGTGTCGGGAGTGGTGGTATTAGAAGTGAGTCGTGAAGATATCCCCGATAGTCAAACTCGTCAGGAAATTCAGAGACAAGTTACCGAAAGAATAGCTGAAAATCTGCTGATTTTCGTCGATGGGGGACGGACGCGCAGTTTATGGTACTGGGTAAAAAGAGAGGGAAGTAAAAGTTATATCCGCGACCATCTATATATAAAAGGACAACCGGGAGATTTATTTCTCAGTAAACTAACGGAATTAGTTCTCGATATCACCGACTTTGAAGAGGGGGAACCCTCTGTAGTCGAAATTGCCAAACTCTTACAAAAGGGTTTCGATATCGAACGCATTACCAAGAAATTTTATCAGGAATTCCAGCGAGAGCATTTACAGTTCCTCCCCTTTATCCAGGGAATCGATCGAGAAAGCGATCGAAAATGGTACACTTCCGTTATCCTCAACCGTTTAATGTTCGTCTATTTCCTGCAGCGCAAGGGATTTATCGACAACGACTTCAACTATCTGCAAAACCAGTTCCAAGCAAGTCAAGGACGGGGAGAAAATTTATTCTATCGTCAGTTTCTGCAAACCCTATTTTTTCAAGCATTCGCAAAACCGGAATCCCAACGAGACGCATCTGTAACTGCATTGGTGGGAAAAGTCAAATATCTTAACGGAGGATTATTTCTCCAACATCCCCTCGAAAATCGTTATCAAAACATTTGTATTGATGACCAAGCATTTGAGAATATCCTTGATTTATTCTCCCGTTACTCTTGGAACCTTGACGACACTCCGGGGGGACGGGATGACGAAATTAACCCCGATGTCTTGGGATATATCTTTGAAAAGTATATCAACCAAAAAGCTTTTGGTGCTTACTATACCCGTCCGGAGATTACCGAATATCTCTGTGACAGGACGATTAATAAATGGATTGTCGAGAGAAGCAATCAACTTTATCCCCGCAAACAATTTGCCAGTATTTATGAACTACTAATTAATCTCGATTCTCCCCTCTGTGAGATTTTGATTAAAGATATTCTTCCCCAGCTTTCTATTTTAGACCCTGCCTGTGGTTCCGGCGCTTTTTTAGTCGCGGCCATGAAAACTCTCATCGCGATTTATAGCGCGGTAATTGGAACAATTGAACTGCGAGGAGACAGCAAATTAAAACAGTGGTTAACAGAGGTAAGAAAATCCCATCCCTCCCTCGGATATTACATCAAAAAAAGAATTATTTCCGATAACCTCTACGGTGTCGATATCATGGAGGAAGCGACAGAAATCGCAAAACTGCGTTTATTTCTTGCTTTAGTTGCTGCCGCGCAATCGGTGACGGAATTGGAACCCCTACCGAATATTGATTTTAATATCATGTCGGGAAATTCCCTCATCGGTTTGATTCGCGTGGACGAAAAAAGTTTTAATCTCATGGGAGAGGAAAATATCCTACAATCTCTCACTGCGCAAAATTATCAGGCAATTCTCACGGAAAAAAATCGCAGTATTAAATTATACAAGGAACACGCTTTTCAGTTGGGAGAAGTGGAGGGAACCCCCCAAGAAAACCGTCTCCAGATGTTACGCAATCACATCGACGATGTTAACCGCGAATCTTTGGTGAAATTAAACCAAATTCTCCTAGATGAGTTTAGCGGTAAGTTGTCAATTAAGTACGAATCCGCACAATTAACGGGAAAAGCAAAGAAACGTTTACTAACTCTCTCCGATATGCAATCCCTGAAACCCTTCCACTGGGGTTATCACTTCGATAAACTGATTACGGAAAAGGGTGGTTTTGATGTGATTATCACTAATCCTCCTTGGGAAGTCTTTAAACCGCAAGCGAAGGAATTTTTCTCTCAGCATAGCGACTTGGTGACTAAAAATAAGATGGACATCAAGACGTTTGAAAAGGAACAGAAAAAGTTATTAACTAATCCCGAAATTTCTCAAGCATGGTTAGATTATCAAAGTCAATATCCCCACGTTAGTCTCTATTTTCGTTCCTCGGAACAATACAAAAATCAAATCTCTATTGTGAATGGTAAAAAGCAAGGGACGGATATTAATCTCTATAAGCTTTTTGTTGAACAATGTTTTAATCTCCTCCATCCCCAAGGTGAATGTGGAATGGTTATTCCCAGTGGAATTTATACCGATTTAGGAACCAAACAACTGCGAGAAATGTTATTTTCTCAGTGTCAGTTAGGAACTGTATTCGGTTTATCCAATGAAAAATTTATTTTTGAAGGAGTTGACCATCGTTTTAAATTCTGCTTATTTGATTTTGCTAAAGGGAAAAATACCAACAATTTTAAGGCTGTTTTTCGCATTAATCCTAGAGAAGCAATTAGTAAGGATAATTTAGGGATATTTTTATATAATAAAGATGAACAAGTGCAAATTTCAACTAACTTAATCCGCAAACTATCCCCCGATTCCCTCTCGGTAATGGAATTTAAACAAGATATAGATATTCAAATTGCCGAAAAAATGTCTCGTTTTCCCCTGCTAGGAGAAACCCTTCCCGATACATGGAATCTCAAGTTAACTCGCGAATTTGATATGACTAATGATAGTCATTTATTTAAAACTGAACCCGCACAGGGAAGACTACCTCTCTACGAAGGAAAAATGATTCATCAATTCACCCATCAGTATGCTTTACCGAAATACTGGTTAGATGAAAAAGAAGCAAGACAAGCTTTATTAAAACGCGGTGAAGTCGATAACGGTCAAATATTAGACTATCAAACCTATCGTTTAGGATTTCGGTCAATTGCTAGAAATACTGATATTAGAACCTTAATAGTAGGGACAATTCCCAAAAATGTGTTCTGTGGAAATTCTATTTTAGTATCTTCAGACATTTCGCTTTATAACACCGAATTAATATTTTTAGAAGCAATTTTAAATTCACTAATTATAGATTTTTGTGCTAGACAAAAAGTATCTGCTAATATCAATATGTTTTACATATATCAAACTCCTATCCCCCGATTAAAAGAGGGAGATAAATACTTTCGAGAGATAGTAGAAAATGCGGCAAAATTGATTTGTATAAGCGAAGAATTTGACGAATTAGCGAAAGAAGTGGGGATAGGTTCCCATAAAAATGGAGTAACAGAAGAAGGAGAAAGAATGGCAATTAGAGCGAAACTAGATGCAATAGTAGGCCACTATATTAAGTACCTTTCCCCTCGTCCCCGAAAGCGTCAAAACTGCCACCCTCAAAGCGTACCAAAACCTGTAGGGGAATTATGAATTATGAATTATGAATTATGAATTATGAATTATGAAGTGGGGAAATTGAACTAAAACCCCAAAATCTCCAACGGGTAGGGTTGATTCATGAATCAACCCTACAATGAATCAACTCTAGGGGATTTGGGGGGTAGAACCCCCCAAAAACTTGGATTGAGCAATAAAATCGCAAGTAATAGTAAATCCCTTGAGTATAGGCTACATATCAGGAGAGGCACTCCTACCCCCAAGGGGTAGGGTTGATTCATGAATCAACCCTACATTACTGAACGAGTACGGAGGGAGTCGAACCCCCGACACCCAGGACCGGAACCTGGTGCTCTATCCTCTGAGCTACGTACCCACGATAAAATACTATTACATTATACCACTAGCTGGCGCAGTAGATCAGAAATTCCATGACTAGCGATCGCTCTTTAAAACTACTTATCAGTAATGACGACGGCATTTCCGCCCTAGGAGTCCGCACCCTTGCCAACACCCTTGCTACTGCGGGTTATCAAGTGACCGTAGTTTGTCCCGACGGCGAGCGCTCTGCCACTGGTCATGGCTTAACCTTACACCATCCCATCCGGGCCGAACAGGTGGAAGGAATTTTTCATCCCGAGGTGATTGCTTGGTCCTGCTCGGGAACTCCGGCCGATTCGGTGAAATTTGCCCTTAGTGCCGTCCTCAAAGAGCGTCCCGATTTAGTTTTAGCTGGCATTAACCACGGGTCTAATCTCGGCACTGATATCCTCTATTCTGGCACGGTTTCCGCAGCCATGGAGGGCTTAATCGAGGGTATTCCCAGTATTGCTGTTAGTCTGGCCAGTTTTAAAATCTGTGATTTCCAACCGGCTGCGGATTTTGCCCTCACGTTAGTCAGGAAAGTTGCCCTTAACCCTTTTCCTGTTCCCACTTTACTCAATGTCAACGTCCCTCCGGTTAGTAGTGGCGAAATCAAGGGAGTGAAAATCACTAGGCAGGGATTGCGACGCTACGAGGAAACCTTCGAGAAAAGACTGGACCCCAGGGGTAAAAGTTATTACTGGTTAATCGGGGAAGTGGTGGAGGATATCGAACAACCGGACTACAGCCATTTACCCCCGCAAGTGCCTACGGATGTGCGCGCTATTGGCGAGAATTTTATCACCATCACGCCCCTACAATACAATTTAACTGATGTGCAGGGTTTTCAACATTTGCACCGGAATTCTTGGTTTGATTGAGGATCATCTCATGATATTCTGATTCAATCAGTAGCGTTTGAGAGCCTATGTCCCCTCAATTTAATTTTCAAGAAAACGAACTCGAAGAAGCGGATATCATAACCCTCTGGGATGAGCAAGGTCGATCGCTAGACTGTTATATTGAGAATGCCTATGAAACCGATGACCTTACCTATATGCTTCTTGTCCCCGTGGATACCCCGGTGATGATACTAGCTTGGGATGAGGAATCGGAGGAAGAAGAATCTGATGCCTTCTTAATCGAAGATAGCGAGGAAATCGAGCGGATTTTCGCCGATGCTAAGGCAGTTTTAGCAGAATTAGACCTATTGCTCAAACCCACTGCCCACACCTTGACTGTTAGCGGTGAATTGCCTCCCCTAGAAGAAGATAATGTTCTCAGTTTAGAAATCGATAGCGATGAACCCTCCTCGTCATCAGAGCCGGAAGAATTGCAATTTCTCGCCAGCTTCTTTTCCGAAGACCAAAAATACTCGATTTACAGTCCCCTTGCTCCTTTGTTATTCTTAGCCGCCGGTGATGCAGAAGGGAAAGTTGAATTAGTTTCCCCCGATGATGATGGTATGGGACCGATTCTAGAGGAACTTTTGTTTGATGAACTCGATTAATTACTTGATTTTACCAAATCCGCTGACCAAAATTATTGATAAATCTAGTCACAGTATATCTTTCGGGATTTCATCATCATCGGGATTAAAACGGATTTGGTATTTTTTCTTTAAATTAGGGCGTTTCTCATCAAGATGAAGTATAGCCTAATTTGCTATTAACGACCGGCTCCTGTCTCCCCAAAATAAAAACCTCATACCTCACTATTAAGATAAATGCTATATCAGCACAACTACGGGAGAGCCTTAAAGATTAGCTATTTTTCTGGTGATAGTAAGGATGAAAGGTTTCCAAGCAAGACTGATTAAATAACCCAATCCTGCCACTAAAATAATTGTCGCCCCCGAGGTGAGATTTAAACTATAGGATAACCATAAACCAACTAAAGTAAAGACAATTCCTAAAATAATCGCTAGAATCATCATTCCTTTCATATTTTTAACAAATTGTCCACTGATAGCCGCAGGAATAGTTAACAAAGCAATCACCATAATTAATCCTACCACCTGCATTACTGCCACAATAGTTAAAGCGGTTATTCCCATTAAACCCAAATAAATTATCTCCACGGGAATATTACGAATAATCGCAAAGGTTTCATCAAAAGATATGGCTAATAACTCCTTATAAAAGATACTAACTAAGGTGATAATTAATATATCTATGCCCAGCATTATCCATAAATCATCCCTCGGTACAGTTAAAATACTACCAAAAAGATAACTCATCAAATCAGCTTTATAACCGGGGGTTAAATCAATAAAAATTACCCCAATCGCCATACCAATTGCCCACATCACCCCGATTAAAGTATCGGCTCTCTCCCGGATGCGACGCTGTAAAAAACCCATGCCTAAAGCCGAAAAAAAGGTAAAAAATATCGCCCCCACCAGGGGATTAATCCCGAAAAAATAACCGATTCCTATCCCTCCATAGGCAGCGTGAGCGATTCCCCCACTGATAAAAACCACGCGATTAACTACTACCAAAGTACCCACAATCCCACAGGCAATACTAACTAATATTCCTGCGGCGATTGCCTGGCGCATAAAATCAAATTGTAAAGCCTCTAGCATAGGGTGTGGGAAGTGGGGAAGTGGGGAAGTGGGGAAGTGGGGAAGTGGGGAAGTGGGGAATTATGAATTATGAATTAGGAAGTGGGGAAGTGGGGAAGTGGGGAAGTGGGGAATTATGAATTATGAATCGGCGAATTATGAATTATGAATTATGAATTAGGGAGTGGGGAAGTGGGGAAGTGGAGCATTTGGATGAAATTTCCCTATCACCCTAAAACCCTATCACCCTATCTCCTAACGACCGGCTCCTGATAACTGATAACTGATAACTGATAACTGATAACTGATTATTGATTATTGATAACTCTCAATTACTTGACGAAAATCGCTTTTTTGTTTGACTCCGCGCATTTCCTTCACTAATTCCCGGTCCTTAAAGAATTGTACCGTGGGAGTCCCGGTTACTTGACCCATTTTGGCAATTTCTGGGTCAGCTTCGATGTCAATTTCGACAAAATAAATTTTGCCATCGTACTCATCCACCACTTTATCTAAAATCGGTTTCAGGATTTTACACGGTCCACAGGTGGGAGAAACATATTTTACCATTAACAAGCGATCGCCATCATGGAATAATTTCCGCAAAGCATAACCCCCAACGTGACGGGTTTTGTGAATATCAAAAGTCTCCTCCGTATCGGCCGGGGTTTCGCTAACGGTTTTCGTCTCGTAATGTTCAGAAGTTGCCGATTGACGGTATTCTTGGATTAAATTATGCTCCGATAACCATCTTTCTGCCAATAACGCCGCCATACACCCCGTACCTGCGGCAGTAATTGCCTGACGGTATTCGTGGTCCTGTACGTCTCCTGCGGCAAAAACCCCCTCGACGCTGGTAGCAACAGTCCCCGGTTTGACTTTCACATAACCCACCTCGTCTAATTCTAATTGTCCTTGGAAGAGGGAAGTATTGGGAGTGTGACCGATGGCATAAAATAACCCTCTAACGGCTAATTCGCTGATTTCTCCCGTTTGCGAGTTTTTAATGCGTAATCCTGCCATTTTGCTGCCTGTACCGAACACATCCACCGCTTGGGTGTGAAAATGAACGGTAACTTTCGGATTATTTAACACCCGGTCTTGCATTGCTTTCGAGGCACGCATCGCTTCCCCGCGCACCAATAAATGGACGTGGGAGCCGTATTTAGTCAAATATACGGCTTCTTCCGCCGCTGAGTCACCGCCACCGATGACAGCGAGGTTTTCCTCTCTAAATATCGGTGTAGCACCGTCACAGATAGCACAAGCGGAAATCCCGTTACTCCAGAATTGGGCCTCGCTGGGTAATCCTAAGCGTTTAGCAGTGGCTCCCGTGGCGATAATAATACTATTGGCCTTAACTTCCCGGTCCGTGGAACGAATGGTAAAAGGACGCTGACTTAAATCCACCGAGATAACATCTTCGGTATAACATTGGGTCCCCCATCTTTCGGCCTGTTCCTTCATTCTTTCCATCAGTTGCGGACCGGTGATTCCTTCGGGAAAACCGGGGAAATTTTCTACTTCTGTGGTGGTCATCAATTGTCCCCCCGGAATGCCTCCCGCTTGGAAACCCTCAAACATCAAGGGTTTTAAGTTCGCACGCGCCGCATAAATCGCCGCCGTATATCCCGCGGGTCCCGAACCAATAATGACTAAATTCTCGACAGTCATAACCGTAAATGCAACTCATAACGACTACGCTTTTTAGTATAGCAGGGAATAGGGGTTAGGGGGTAGGGGTTGGGGGTTAGGGGAGGATAAGTTAGATAGTTTACCTTAATATTCCTTGTCACTGACTCTACCAGTGGGTAAAGTCTGCCGCAAATTGAGATAGGGATAACAGTTTAATGCGGGTATCTTGAGCGACTTTTTGGCGCATTTGAGCCGTATTATATCCCCAATCGGCTAAATATAAGCCCACATCGTTTAAATCTGCTTGTTGCTGTACTAATTCCAACGCATCGAGACGATCCTCGACAAACCACAAATTAGCGGGATATTCTGGTAAATCAGCCAGTATTTGCTGAATAGTGACGTATTTCGGCTGTTTAATTTCCTTGCCAATTAATCTCGCTGTAGGAAAATTAATTGCTACTTTTTGTAACAATTGCTTGACAAAACGACTTTCTTTTGTAGTGATAATATAAACCAAAAAATCCGAGTCTAAAAGAGAGGCTAGGCGATCAATCGCGGGGTGATAAAATTGATGTAAGGCTAACCAAGACTCTAGATCCGACTCAATCCATCGATCCCTAAGACCATCGAGAGCATTTGAGAGAACTTTTTTCGCTATTTTCTCCCTTTCTAGGAGATTTTGGACAATTGACGGCCAATTATTTAAAGCTTCCCCGTCGGGAATACCGAGAACGAGCGATCGCAACAGTAAAGGCATTTCCCAACCGGTTTCGATAACGGGACGAAGTTGCGAAAACCTCGGGAAAAAATCCTCGGGAATTATTTCCGGCCAAAGGGTTTCATAGGTGCGTTTGCTAATCTGAAAATACTCGATCATACCATCACAAAGAACACCATCAAAATCGAGTGCTAGAATGCGGGGGGATTGATTCATAAATGCTGGTTTAATCTCAATAATGGCAGTATAGCGCAACGAAAATTAAAAACGCTATTATTGGGACTTGCTAATCTATAGGATGATATTAATTTGGGATCATGGCGGTGGGTTATGGGTTGCTAACCCAGCCGACGAATTGCTATATAATACAAATGCCCGCTATTATAGAATTATATTTTTCACTTTTAACTTAGTCTTATGGTTTCGCAACTAGATAAAACTAACGTCACTGAAATTATCTACCCCGATAGCGATGGTCAACCTATGGCGGATAATACCCTGCAATTTCGTTGGATTACGACAATTAAAACTAATTTAGACTGGCTATTTCGCGAGCAGTCTGATGTCTTTGTTGCGGGGGATTTACTTTGGTATCCTGTGGAAAATGATAATAAACTGCGTCAAGCGCCGGATATCATGGTGGTTTTTGGGAGACCAAAAGGGGAAAGAGGTTCCTATCGACAATGGCTAGAAAATAACATTAGTCCCCAGGTGGTTTTTGAAATCCTCTCTCCGGGTAACACCCTCATGGAAATGGCCAAAAAACAGCTATTTTATGACCGTTATGGGGTGGAGGAGTATTATCTTTATGATCCCCATAAAAATGATGCCAGTGGTTGGATAAGAGGCGAAAATCAGCTAGAAATTCTGGAAACTCTCGATAATTGGGTTAGTCCCCGTTTAGGCATTCGTTTTCAGTTGGGGGAACCAGAAATGTTGCTTTTTTATCCCGATGGACAAGCTTTCACTAGCTATAACGAGGAAAAACAACGAGCGGAAAGATTAGCCAATAAACTGCGGGAATTGGGCATTAATCCTGACCAAATCTGAGAGGATGTTTCTTGGCTACTATTAAAAACGGATTTGCTCTGAGAGTGCCTATTGACTAGAGGCAATACCGCGCTGACGTAATTGGTCGATAAAAAATTCTTCCAGGGAAGCACGAGCTAAATTAAGACTAATCAAGCGAACATCCATACTAGACAGGGCAGCCAGAAAAGCATCGGGTTCTCCCTGTAATTGTCCGTGCCAACAATTATCGCGCCAATGCAAACCGAGGAGCCATTGCTGTAGTTGCTCCTCCTTACCACCTTGAACAATCACCTGATAGACATCAGCACGACCGAGAATTTGATCGAGGGAACCGACACAGAGTAATTCTCCCCGGGCCAACAGGGCAATGCGATCGCAAATTTGTTCCACATCGGAGAGAATATGAGAGTTAAAAAAGATGGTTTTCCCCTGTTGTTTGAGGGATTGAATAATTTCTCGCACCTGATAGCGACCGATAGGGTCCAGTCCCGACATCGGTTCATCGAAAAAGACTAATTCGGGATCATTGATTAATGCTTGAGCTATACCAATCCGTTGCATCATACCCTTAGAATATTGACGCAATTGCTTTTTCTGGGCAGTTTTGCGGTCTAATCCCACTAAATCCAATAATTCAGGAATGCGTTTTTTCTGCACAGAAGAGGGAATTTTAAAAATGCCGCCGATTAATTGTAGGAATTCCCAGCCGGTGAGATAGTCGTAGTAGTAGGCATTTTCGGGAAGATAGCCGATGCGTTGCCTGACCGAGCGATCGCCAATTGGTTGACCGAGAATCAAGGCCCGTCCAGAAGTGGGTCGGACAATCCCCAAAAGGGTTTTTAAGAGCGTGGTTTTGCCGGCCCCGTTCGGGCCTAATAATCCAAAGGTTTCGCCCTCATGGACAATTAAAGTACAGTTTTTCAAGGATTCGATTTTTTTATTTAACCAGAATCCCGTCCGATAAGTTTTTTGTAAGTTTAACGTCTCTAGCACAGTTTGACGGCTGGTATTCGTCATTGTTTTGGAGTCATCTGAGACAGAATACATGAATCTGACATCCCTTTTCCGATACTTTGCTTTTATTATCCCCAAATTGTCAGCAGCAATGTCACGGCCGTCAAAATAGCACGATTTTAGGGTAGTGTTCTGAATCTGTGGATAAGACAAGTCACAATGAATAGACTGACTACCTCGCAGAAATAGGATCCACAGGTCTAGAACATTACCGATTAGCCGAACCTCCCCCAATCGCTTTACTGTTGCCTTTTGCAAGAGTGCCTCTTGCCTCGTCTCAACAAGCAATTTAAATTACGAACAGCTTATAGCGCTTTTCACGTTACTGAGGTATCGACAAGTTTTGCCAACAAAGGGTTTAAGCCCCTTGCCCATACCTCATTCTGATTAAAACTGCTATATTAGTAATACAGCATTAGAAATCTTGGTAATGATTCGGTAGTAGTGGCGTAGGCTTCTTGCTTACCTGGTATGAATTGTGTCAAATATTTATTAATAAAAATAATTGGAACCCGCTCAGTCTTTAAACCTCTAGCTTGATCATGACTCTTCTGATAAATATCTTTTTGTGGCTCCTGTCTGGCTTA
>SFAU01000112.1 GCA_007096045.1 Microcystis novacekii Mn_MB_F_20050700_S1
AGCAATCATAAAAAGCAAATTCTTGACATTGATCAGGTAATTATTTTTATTAGTCAATATTCTACACAACTCAGGCTAGATAAGCAAGAGAGCTACGGCACTACTATCGGATCACTACCAAAAGAGGAAGTTGCTGCTTGGGAACAACAGAGAAATCAAACTTCTTCTGCTGTAGATTGGCGATTTACCACTGAAGATGCTCGGATTAAATTAAAGCGGCTATACCCGTCAATTACCTTTTGACAGACCACCAGATTCGAGCTAAAATTTCTGGCTTTTCCTCAAGAGGGCTAAAACTTTCCCTTCAACAAAGGCCTAGCACTGGCATTTTGAGAATTTCATCGTAAAAATCTTGACAGAGGCCTGCGGTTGACGTAAAGATAAAAGTCTTATCCAACAGCCCTACTTAGCAACCAACAAGACTTCATGCTTTTACTTCAATTTAGCACCTCTCATTACTGTCGCAAAGCTCGTTTAGCACTAGGTTATAAGGGGATTGATTACCAAGTAGAAAATCTCACCCCCGGACTACATATTCTCAAACTCAAGCCCTTAACCAAAGGGTTAACCACTGTCCCCGTTTTAATCGCACAAGATGAGATTATTGCCGATTCTACTGCCATTTTCAAATATTTAGAAAAAGTAGTTCCTTTCCCCTCTTTTATTCCCGACGGGGAAAGGGAACAAAATCAAGCTTGGTTACTGGAGGATTGGTTAGATGAAAGTATTGGAGTGGCGACTAGATTTGTCTATTATGATTATCGCGCCGGAGAGGGAAAAGCGATCGATACTTCCCTGAGTAGTCAAATAATTATCAATATCGTGCGACAACAATATAAAATCACACCAGCAAGGGTAAAACTAGCGGAGGAGCGCTTAGAAAATGCCCTAAAGATTCTAGAATATTGGCAAAATCAAGCTTATTTAGTGGCAGATAAATTAAGTGTAGCTGACATTGCCGCCACTGCCCTACTGAGTCCTCTGGCTCTAATTCCAAGTTATCGTCAAAAATATCCCTGGTTGTTTGCTAGAATTGGGGAAATTCATCAACAGTGTCGAGAAAAATTACCACCCAGTTTAAATTAAATGAAGCGAACGACAAAAATTATCATCCTCATCTCGATCAGTTTCTTATCGCCCCTAAAAGCCCTCGCTTTGCCCTCTCCCGAGGATATTCCCGAAGAAGTTTTACGAGCAGAAATTATCACTTCGGCTCGCTCGCCCCTTGATAATCAACCACTAACTGCGGCAGAGTATGCTTTACTGGAAGAACAGTTAGCCACCAGCATTTATCCCCCCCAAATTAATCCTAAGATTCGACAATTAATTGCCCTGAGAAGATTACAAAAACTCCTCCAGATATTGATACCTTTTTCTCGTTAATATCACAATAATCAATCCCCTTAGTCAAAATTGATTAAGTCTAGACAAAATTAATTATGCTAAATCCCTTTTTTAGAGCATCAAGGTTTGATGAAAAGTAGTAAGGGAAAAGATAATGCTTCAAGTTTATTTAGACTCAAGGAAATACCCAGTGATAATCAAATCAGAAACTTGTTATATCCTATTGCTGCTGCCTAAATTTTTTGCTCTTTTCAACAAGTCTATCAATGGCTAAAAAAAACGGTAGTTATTAAAAAGTTTTTCTACTTAGAAGGGAGCGCCGGAGCTGCGGAGCAGGGAGAGGCAGTTTGAGCATTTGTACTAAAAGTTCCAATACGCAGTTTAAATTCAGCACAGCTTAACTTACCCACTGATAACTGATCACTGTCTCGCAGTCTCGCAGTCTCGCAGTCTCGACTAGGAAATTAATTTTGCACGACTACTTATGATTAATTTGGAGCCTGAATTTATTAAAAGGGATAGGAGGGTGGGGTGTAGCCCAATGACCCCTAAAAGGGATAGGGCGGTCAAAATCTCCAGCAATCGGGGACTGAGGGGGGAAGACCATATAACAAATCCTTACTTTCCTCATAACTTTAGATTAATTAAGATAATGTTACAAAACTTTATGAAAAAGGCGTAGTATGATAATTTACGCCAGTAAAGCGAACACAATAAGGAGCAACACCCATAATGCAGTCGGCCGAGATGTTGCTGACAGTCCCCAAAGAGTATTTAAAAGCACCGGGGGGCTTCAACCCAAACGTTACCATGTTTTTCAGTGCCTTGAGCCTAATAACCCTATCTACCTGTGGCTATTGGCTATGGTCCTGGCCGGACTGGATTTGTTTTAGTGCTAATGTCCTCGCTTTACATTTATCGGGGACAGTTATCCACGATGCCTCTCATAATTCTGCCCATAGCAATCGGGTATTTAATGCTATTTTAGGTCATGGCAGTGCTTTAATGCTCGGTTTTGCCTTTCCGGTCTTCACTAGAGTCCATTTACAGCACCACGCTCACGTTAACGATCCCGAAAATGATCCGGATCATTTTGTCTCCACTGGTGGACCGTTGTGGATGATTGCGGCCAGATTTTTTTATCACGAAATCTTCTTTTTTAAGCGGCAACTCTGGCGAAAATACGAACTGCTGGAATGGTTCCTCAGTCGTCTTTTTGTGGCTACCATAGTCATCGTCGCCTGTCAATACGGTTTTATCAGCTATGTGATGAATTTTTGGTTTGTTCCCGCTTTAGTGGTGGGAATTGCCCTCGGTTTATTTTTTGATTATCTTCCTCATCGTCCTTTCCAAGAGCGTAATCGTTGGAAAAATGCCCGAGTTTACCCCAGTCCCCTGTTAAATCTGCTGATTTTAGGGCAGAATTATCATCTCGTGCATCATCTTTGGCCGTCGATTCCCTGGTACAAATACCAACCGGCATACTATGCCACTAAACCGCTTTTAGACGCAAAAGATTGTGAACAGTCTTTAGGCCTACTGCAAGGTAAGAATTTCTGGAGTTTTCTCTACGATGTCTTCTTGGGGATTCGCTTTCACTCCCATTCTTCTAAAACTTCTTGATCTCACTTATCGTAATGGTGAGGTACAAAGTTTTCATTTTAGGGAGTCAGTGGTCGATTTTATGAGAAACTCTCTATCTGTACTGGTTTTGTTGTCAACTTGATTTTTTGAAGGAGGATTTTATGGGTCAACATTGGGGAAAAGCCTTAATTTTAACAACAACTTTCTTGACAATTAACATCAATTATGCTAGGTCTTTAACCTTTGGTGAGGCCGTTGGTATTGGAGCGGGGGCCTTGTTAATCAACCGGGTGGTACAGGATAATAGACAACGTTATCGATTTGTGCCACCAGAGCAAGAATTTCAGCGCGGACTAGAGGACGGGTTTAACTTTGCCCGCTATGATAATCCGCGCAATTCCAGAGACTACGATGACGGTTTTATCGAGGGACGAAGACGGCGGGAGTCGGGTTGGGCTAGTCCCAACCGGAGAAACTAATTATTTTTTTGGTCTGCGTCCCACTTCGGCGGTTTCTTGAATGGAAAAGATCCTCAATTTGCCGTCGATGGGAGCGACTTTAGCCACTGCTTCCGATGCCACTATATAATTATCACCCTCGGTATTGGTAATATTGACTACCCGCTCGCGAGTGATCATCGCCATCTCGTCATTAGCAAGAATATCCACGTCCCAATTCTCAGAAAGAACCTCTATACTTTTGATATTTTTGTAGGATTCCTCTAAAAATATTTTATGTTCCGTGATGCCATCTAACTCAAAAATTTCGGTACTAGCATCGGTTTTAATGGTCAATTGCGAGGAAATAAACGGGGCATAGTGTTTGAGGATTAGGGCGATATTTTTATCTTTAATAGCGGTTTCAATGTCTTGAATCATTGCTTTAATTTCCGCTTCACTGATTTTTTGTCCCCCATCGCGATTACTCGATTGTTTCACTGGCACTATCGAGGGATTAGCATGGACAAAAGGGGGGGAGATGCTGGGGAGAAGGGATAAACCGAGCAATAGAACAATTAATTGGGGAGAACGCATAATTTAATAAACTTGGTAAATTCAACCCGAATCATAGCATTTTCTCGTTGCCGAATAAATCCTCAAGGTGAAAGTCCCCGGTTAGGGAAGCTAAGAGAGCAAAATTCTGGCTGTGCCAAGTCTAGGTTGATCCTTTAGCTATTTTTGCCTTATATTTCCAGAATAACAGGGGTATGATCGCTAGGTTTTTCTTGTTTTCTGGGTTCTCGATCGATCAGACAATTAACGGCTTTTTCGTATAGCTGAGGAGTTAAATAAAGATGATCGATTCGCCAACCTCGGTTACGAGCAAAACCACCGCTGCGATAATCCCACCAACTATAATGTCCTGCTGCCGAGGTGAATTTTCTAAAGGCATCTTGTAAACCAATTTCTAAGACCTTTTCTAAAGCTTCTCTTTCTTTAGCTGAAGACATAATATGATTTTCTTTGCCTTTGGGATCATAAATATCTTTATCTTCTAAGGCAATATTAAAATCACCACAGATACATAATTCTTGGGGTTGATAATTAATTATTTTATCTAGATATTTCCTAAGAGTTTCTAACCATTTAAGCTTATAAATATACTTGTCACTATCTAGGGAAGAACCATTAGGAACGTAGAGATTAATAATCCGAATATCGCCGATTACTCCAGTAATTAAACGTTTTTGTTCGTCTAGTTCTCCCGTTAAATTTTCGCCGATAATGGGACTAAATCCCACAGTGATATCGTCCAGGGGTTTCTGGCTAAAAATCGCTACACCATTATAGGCCTTTTGTCCAGAAATATAGAGATGATAACCCAAAGATTCAAAAGCTTCTCTGGGAAAATCTCGATCGATTACCTTGGTTTCTTGCAAACATAAAACCTCAACGGGATTGAGTTGTAACCAGTTAATTACCTGCTCTTGTCGGCTGCGAATCGAGTTGACATTCCATGTGGCGATTTTCATAGCTAAAAACCGAGAATTTTTCTCACACTTCCTCAGCAAAACTACTGCGACGCACAAACTCAAAGGGACCGGCGATCGAACCCCAGACTAATTGATCGGTTTCGGTATCTAAACCGCGATCAACGCTAATTAATCCCTGTTCACTAATTTCAAAACTATTATCTAAATAAGTCATTTTATCTTTGCGAAAGACTAAACATTGTTTCCCCGGTTTCACCACCCCTTTAAAACTGTTACCAGTCCAAGTTACATTCATATCACAACCCGGCATCGGTTCTAATAGGTCTAAGCTGAGATTTTTGAGACGTTGGGGTTCTCTAGAAGCACCAAAAAAGTTAGCTTCCTCTTTAACTTTAAAGTTTTCTAGTTCAATATGGTCATCGACTACCGATAATTTAAATACTCGCAAACGATAGGGAGTATTGAGCATAAAATCGTAGGCCTGCTCTAAAAATAAACTGGTTCCCTTCAGTAATTCATCGGGTAAAGGACGCATACACACGCGAATATGGGCAAAAAAAGGCGGATTAGCAAAAGCTTGTTCTTGATTACTAAAATCAGCCGCCATCCAGCGCGCTAGGGTTTTTATATCCGTGGAATGAGTCATAATTTTTGAGATATGAATGGCTATTAGCTATCAGCCATCAGCTAGTTAATCGCTCTGATAAGTTTTCACTGATTACTGATAACTATGCCCTGATAATTGTTATTGTGCGATTACTTTAATTTCGATATCGGCACTAACTTCGGGATGGAGTTTGACTTGTACTTTATAGACTCCCAATTGACCGATATCGGGGACGGTAATACCGCGGCGATCGATTTCTAATTTAGCATTTTCTAGAATAACCGTAGCCACATCTTGACTGGTGACAGTACCGAAAATCGCCTCGTTTTCACCCACCTGTTTAGGGATGGTGTAGGGACTGAGTTTTTCGATCGCAGTTTTTCTGGTTTCTGCTTCTTGTTTTTCAGCGAGGAGACGTTGACGCTCTTTTTCTTTCCTAAATTCTGCCTGTTTCATCGCACCCTTGGTGGCTAAAACGGCCACACCTTGGGGGATAAGGTAATTGCGCGCATAACCGGGTGCCACTTCCACCACATCGCCATTTTCACCTAATTTGCTGACTTTTTGATTGAGGATAACCTGCATTCGTTTCGCCATGAGCTTGACCTAAAACAATAGTTCCAAAACCCCTATCATACCATGCAATCGTCAAGTCTTGATCACAAGTTAGTTATTGCCAGCGGCGATGATCTGGGTTAATAGGGGACCGATTGCCTGAAAGGCCGAGGGTAAAACCGCTACGGTGGCGGCCGCGATAATAATTGTCGTGGCTAATCTCAGCACTTTCTCGGAGGCTTTTTCGTAGGTGTCAAATTTATAGTCGAGCTTGTCTAATCTTTGGTCTATTTCCTGAAAGCGTTGCCCCATAGCCTCAAAACGTTGGTCTATCGCCTCAAAACGTCGGTCTATCGCCTCAAAACGTTGGTCTATCGCCTCAAAACGTTGATTTACTGCTGTTTGGAAGCTTTTCAATTCGTTGAGAACATCGGTTAGGGTGGGTTCTTGAGTGGACATGGTGATACCTAGTGGAATTTGATCGCCTAGCACAATTATAACCCTAAGTCAAGCTTTTTTGATGATAATTAACGTTTTTATTGGTAATATTTTGACCTTGTTCCAGTATTGGAAATAAGGTTCTTCGTTACTTGGTATGGTTTGATCGGGTGGCAAAAAAGATAGAACGGAATATTTCTCCTGCCAATGTCTTGACTGCGATAAAAACGGGACAGTGAATTACTTCCACCTAGACTTTATGTTAAACCTGTGCTAGAACTGCTGCGCTCTGGGTTAGATATTCACGCCATGGCCCACATTACTGGGGGTGGCATCCCGGAAAATTTGCCCCGCTGCTTAGGTAAAGGGCATTCTGTGCAGATTTACCGCAAAAGTTGGCCTGTTTTGCCGATTTTTCACTGGTTAGCCCAGATGGGATCGGTTAGCGCAGAAGCCATGTTTAATACTTTTAATATGGGTATCGGTTTTGTGATCATTGTCCCATCAGATCTGGCTCGATCGACTATTAATCAACTACAATCCTCTGGCATTAATGCCTACCAAATCGGCGAAGTGATTGCCGGTAAGGGGGAAATTGTTGGGCTTGATTAAAGTTAGTTGAAGCTAAGAAGATTTTGCCATCAATTCCCCCAAAAAATCAGGTTGACTGGCTGGGATAGCAGCAGAGTTTCGGCCTATCCCCAACCGAAGTTATATTAAGTTTTTTTACTTAAGTAGTTATACTTAGTCTGCTTCTCGATAGAATAGAATCAAGTCAGAACCTCATAAGGCCACTTTTTCAGAGAAAAGGAGGTTATAGCCATGCAAGGAACGCCTATCCCCCAACTATTAGGAGACCAATGGTCTGGGAAAAAGGTGCTGGTGACTGGAGCTTCGGGATTTAAAGGCGGTTGGTTATGTAAAGCACTTTTGGAGCTTCCTCTTCGGGTTGATGCTGCCATCTCAATGGCAGGAAATTTGCCAGCAAGCAGAAAAATCTCAGTTCTTATGGACAGATACTGTTCGCCAGTACATTACCAAATTGTATGAACATCAGAACGTCGAAAAATACAGAAGTAGTTAAAGATCATGTCTAGAGAATATCAAAGTAAAATTAACCAAATATATATGAGGTTATTTAGTGGAATAACTTGGGAATCTACTCTACCAGATATTTATGAACAGGCTGGAAAAGCCTATGCAGAAATTTATGAATTGAATTGTAAAAATGGATACTGGAAAAGAGCAGATGGCTTTGATAACAAATTAATTTACTACATAGCAGAATGGATAAAAAATAATATTTTAAATAAGTTTATTTCGCTCCGTACTGCAAGAGAATTAGCGGATGAAATAGCAACACAGATTCTTGATTACTATCATACCAAGTGCCTAAGTACAGGACAAAAAATATAGGGACTGCAAAAAGCTAAGTACAGGACAAAAGAAGATAAAGGAGAAAAGTCATGTTGACAATTCAAGATACCCAAAAAGATAATTCCTTCGCAGAAGCTCGGAAACAAACTGAAGAATACAAACGCTTGCAAGAAGTCCGTGAACAAAATATCCCTTGGAAAAAATGGGGTCCCTATTTAAGCGATCGCCAATGGGCAACTGTCCGAGAAGATTATAGTCAGGATGGTAGTACTTGGAGATATTTTAATTACGATCAATCTCGTTCTCGTGCTTATCGTTGGGGAGAAGATGGAATATTGGGAATTTCTGATGAGCGTCAGCGTCTATGTTTTGCCCTAACCCTTTGGAATGAAAACGATGAGCTTTGGAATGAAAAAGATAAGCATTCCGAAAAGCATCTCAAAGAAAGATTTTTTGGTTTAACAGGATTCGATAGCTGGCCTAATCAAGGAAATCACATGGAAGATGTCAAGGAATATTACTTCTATTTAGATAATACTCCCACTCATTCTTATATGAAGGCATTGTATAAGTATCCTTATAAATTTCCTTATGATGATCTCATTGAAGAGAATAATAAACGAGGAAAAGATAAACCTGAATATGAGCTAATTGATACTAATTGTTTCGACGAGGGATACTTTGATGTTGTTATTGAATATGCCAAGAAGACTCCCGAGGATATTTTAATTAAAATTACTGTTTGGAATCGAGGCTCCAAAGCTCATCCACTACATATTTTACCTACTCTCTGGTTTCGTAACACTTGGTCTTGGTTAGGAGATGCAGAAAGAGAAAAACAAAAACCAAGTTTGCAGAGAGTTTTGGAAAAAACTGGCAATAATATGGTGATTAAAGCTCATCATAGCGAGTTAGGTGATTATTATCTCTATTGTCAAGGAGATACTCCTCTGTTATTTACTGAAAATGAAACTAACAACGAACGCATTTTCCATACTCCCAATGCTAGTAGATACGTTAAGGACGGAATCAACAATTATGTCGTTAATCAAGAGCTAGATAAAGTCAACCCTGAACAGAAAGGGACAAAAGCAGCCGCTCACTATAACCTCACTATTGAAGCTAATAAACGTCAAGTGATCTGGTTGCGCTTGACAGATGTTGCGCCAGATAAACTACCTGATGCTAATCCTTTTGGAAGTGATTTTAAGGAGGTTTTTGACAAGCGCAAAGAAGAAACTGACGCATTTTATCAAGCTATTACTCCTTCAGATTTTCCAATTTCAGATGAGGAACGACAAGTTCAACGACAGGCATTTGCAGGAATGCTATGGAACAAGCAGTTTTATTACTATATAGTTCAAGATTGGCTCAAAGGAGATTGGTCATATCAAGACAGAAAGTGGCATAAAATATACCCCCCACAAAAAACATCTGAACACATCAGAAATAACGACCGCAATAAGAAATGGACTCACTTGCACGGTGAAGATATAATTTCCATGCCAGATAAATGGGAATATCCTTATTTTTGTGTCTGGGATTCAGCTTTTCATGCGATTACCCTTGCTTTAATCGATCCAGATTTTGCTAAAGAGCAAATATTGCTTTTTACTCAACCATGGTACAGCAAAGATAATGGGCAAATTCCGTCTTGTGAATTTGGTTTTGATGAAGTAAACCCTCCTATTCTTGCTTGGGCAGCTTTGAAAGTTGACGAAATAGAGCATGATATATATGGCTCTCCTTGCGATCAAAAATTTTTGCAATCAATCTTTGATAATTTGCAAAAGACTTTAGATTGGTGGTTGAAAAATAACAGGCTACCCAAACAATCAGGAGAAACAAAAGACAAATATGTTTTTAAGGCTGGATTTTTAGGATTAGATAATATATCCATAGTTGATCGAAATCAATTCCTCACCCAAGAAACAGTCACAATAGAACAAATTGATGCCACAAGTTGGATAGCAATGTTTTATTTGAATATGTTTAAAATAGTTACTAAGTTAGATATGGAGAAGCAAAAAGAGCGTGAAAATTATGCAAAAGATTTCCTAAAAAACTTCATATTAATTGTCCATGAAATAAACGAAGTTGTTTATAACAAGCAAGTTGCCTTTTGGGATAGCAATGATAACTTCTACTATGAAGTTTTAAAAATTTCTCTGGAAAAATTTTCGTTAGAATTACCCCTAAAATATCGCTCCATTCTTGGTATTGTTCCTTTGTTCACTGTGGAAACTTTTAGGAAAGAAACAGAAACAGATTTAACTAGGAATTTAAGAGCGAGCTTTTATAATCCAGAATCTTGTTTTGCTGGGTTTAGGAATGAGGAAGAATTCAAGTATTTACTGGGAGAAGAAGAATGTGTTGATATTCGATCAGATTTACATGAGTGCCTAGATTTATTTTTATCAATTGTCAACAAGAAGAAATTACAAAATATCATTGATAAGCTTCTTGATGAAAAGGAATTCTTAAGTGATTATGGAATTCGATCTTTGTCTAAATTTCATGAAGAACACCCGTATCAATTGGATGGTATGATAAAAATTGTATGGCATCCTGAAATTAAGGCAAATCCAGATGTGCAGCCTTTTCCAATTGAAATGAAATACGAACCTGCTGAAACAAAAACTCCTGTACATACTGGAAATTCTAATTGGCGTGGTCCGGTATGGTTTCCCATGAATTTTCTGATTATTGAATCTCTGAAGAAGTTTCATAAATACTTCAATGTCTGTTTAAAAGAAAAAGACTTTGGAGTATTATGTCCTTCAGTATCGCACCACAAAATTAGCCTTGAAGAAGTTTCAATTGAACTATCTAAGAAACTCATTAAGATTTTCCTGCTTGATTGGTCAGGGAAACGACCAGTTTACGGAGATAACCCAAAACTTCGTGAGCTTTTCAAAACCCCTGATGGCCAGGATTTAATACTGTTCTACGAGTATTTTCACGGAGATACAGGTCAAGGACTGGGAGCAAGCCATCAAACAGGTTGGACAGGACTCGTAGCTAATTTGATCTATCAGGTCGGAGAATATAACTATCTCAAGAGCGCACCTTCTTAATGCTCAATTAACGTCAGTCGGACGAGAGAATGAAAGTTTTAACCCG
Organism: Microcystis novacekii Mn_MB_F_20050700_S1; assembly: GCA_007096045.1. Classification (GTDB taxonomy): domain Bacteria; phylum Cyanobacteriota; class Cyanobacteriia; order Cyanobacteriales; family Microcystaceae; genus Microcystis; species Microcystis novacekii. Next base: position 10,962 of record SFAU01000112.1, read on the forward strand.
GGACAGGATCAAGCTTTCAGCTAATCCAGGATTCGGGTTAAATAGACTCTAATAGATTGTACCCCGTTGACGGGCGGGGCGATCGAGGGATTTAATCGCCGTTGCTAATTCCTCGACGGTCAAACAAGTACCGCCCAGGGCCCCGGCCATAGTGGTAATATGTTCTTCCATGAGAGTGCCACCGAGATCGTTGCAACCCCAGTTTAAGGCTTCTGTCGCCCCCTGTAAGCCCAATTTTACCCAACTGGGTTGATGATTTTTAATGCTATTGCCCAAATAAATCCGCGCCACTGCTGTTAATTTTAATGTATCGGCTAAAATTGGTTGATCTCGTCCGACTCGATTTCTCAGGGGTTTGGGGGCTGATTGTCCCACAAAAGGCAATAAAATAAATTCGGTGATTTTAGCTGGATAATTATCTTCTAGGGCGATTTCTTGCTGTTTTCTAATTTTTTCAAGGTGCTGCACCTGTTGGCTAGGGGTTTCAATATGACCGCAGAGCATGGTACTGGTGGTATGTAACCCCAAGCGATGAGCAATACCGACTATTTCTAACCAAGTGGCGGCATCGATTTTTTCTGGACAAATTACCCGTCTTACCTCATCGACTAACACCTCGGCAGCCGTCCCCGGGAGAGAATTGACTCCTGCTTCTTGCAGGGAAGCGATAACTTTTTCGTAATTTAAACCGTCTTCTCTAGCAATAAATTGGACTTCTTGGGGCGAAAAAGCGTGTAAATGCAGGTCGGGAAAGGTTTTTTTCAGGTTTTTAACAATTTCGAGGTAATAGTCTAAGGAATTGCCCTTAATCTTGGCTTTTGGGTTTAATCCTCCCTGCATACAAATTTCTGTGGCCCCACGACGGACAGCATCCGTCGCTTTAGCGATAATTTCCTCTAAATTAAGCCAGAAGGCCCCCTCTTCATTTTCATCGCGTCTGAATGCACAAAAACTGCAATGCTGCTCACAAATGTTACTAAAATTAATGTTGCGATTGATCACGTAGGTGACGGTATCTCCCACCTGTTGACGACGCAAAAAGTCGGCCGTTTCCCGAATCTGGGCAATTAAACGGTTATCGGTAGTTTCTAGCAAGATAATCGCTTCTTTTGCCGATAAATTTGCCCCTGACCGCGCTTTGGCCAAAATATCGGTTACGGGTGCGGTGATGGAGGAGTTAGTCACGGGAAATAAATATTGAGGGTTGCTGATCTTAATTGTAAAACGAGGTCAGAAGGAACAGTAAAGAAAGAGAGCCGATTTAATCCTTTTTCTGTTCCCTATTCCCTTGTCTGCACGCGGTAATTTCCGGTTGAGAGCCTTTATTGCAGGGTGGTTTGTTTTTCCTGTTCTTTTTGTTGACGTTTTTTCTTTTCTGCTTCTAGAGCATCTTCGATAACCTTGAGCAGCTGATCCATTTTATCGAGATTACCGCGATAAACATCGAGGTCTTTTTGTAGTTTCTCGCTGGAGAGATGCAGAATTTCTGAGAACTTTTGCAAAATTTGTTCGCGTTTTTCTTTTTCCTTGATCATCTCCGGTTGTGCTTCCGCCAAAATTGTATAGAGACCGATGGCAAACAGGCGACTATACTTAAACTTAGGCGCATTAATCACCGAAACTAGACTATCAAACAACTGATTGTTACCACCTAGAGCAGGGTTTTGCAGTTGGGAAAGCAAGGAATCAATATTAGTTTCTTTGGCAATAGCGATCATATTTTCGGCATCGCGACGATAGACTTCGGGATTACCGTTAACCGCTTGGCACAAAGCATCAAAAATATTCGGTTTATCCTCCCCCGGACGATAGCCTTCCATGAACTTCTCGAAAGAAGTAACCACACCAAGGGCATAAATTGGATCATAATGGAAATCTACATTAACGGAGAGCAGGTGCATCTCGACTAATAATTCCTCAACCACGCGCCGATACACCGAATTGATGGGGCGGGTGTGGCGAGTATAAAAATCACGCTTACTATCGGAAACAGTACGAATTTTGTCCACAGAACCAAACTTCATAAAAATTTAACACTGCTCTCATTTTCCCCCTTCTCGTTCCCCCTGACAAGGCCGGTGATCACCAAAGAGCCGCCAGCAGTAAGTCCAGAGAGAGCAAAAGAGCGAGTAAGATGGGGAAATGGGGGAATGGGGAAATGGGGGAATGGGGAAATGGGGAAATGGGGAAATGGGGGAATGGGGAAATGGGGGAATGGGGAAATGGGGAAATGGGGAAATGGGGAAATGGGGAATTTCAACTAAAACCCTAAAACCCCAAAACCCTAAAACCCTAACACCCTAAAACCCTAACACCCTAAAACCCTAAAACCCTAACACCCTAAAACCCCAACACCCTAAAACCCTAAAACCCCAACACCCCAACACCCTAAAACCCCAACACCCAACAGCTTTTTCACTTTTCACTTGACTATATGGCCAATCAAGACGACAAAATCAAAATTATCACTGATAACCGGCAAGCACGCCATCTCTACGAGATTTTAGAGACTTTTGAAGCGGGGGTGCAGTTGCTAGGGACTGAGGTTAAATCTGTGCGTGCTGGTAAAGTGAACCTGCGGGATGGTTACGTTTTAGTCCGCAATGGTGAAGCGGTGTTAATTAATGTTCATATTTCCCCCTACGAACAGAGTAGCGAATATTTTAATCACGATCCGCGCCGGACGAGAAAATTGTTGATGCACAAAAAGGAAATCAGCAAACTCATCGGTCAAGTGGAACAGAAAGGCTTAACTCTTGTGCCTTTGAAGATGTATTTTAAAGGTAGTTGGGTAAAAATCAGCATTGGCCTCGGTAGAGGCAAGAAATTACACGATAAACGCGAAGATTTGAAACGTCGTCAGGATCAACGGGATATGGCACGAGCGATGAAGCGTTAATCAAGACACTTATCGGACTGGCAAAGGTCTAGGTAAGAAACGAGCGAGTTTTGTTAGAGTTGAACTGTATTAGGCCCCTTGCGGCCGTCACCATCCCCCTCACCTTGGGTTAAAATTTATGTTAAAACTCTTGACAAAAGTAATTAAATATGCTAGGACACCCGCTTTGATCGCTCTATCCTTAGCTGTGGGTGCGGGGATTATTTTACCAAAAATAACTTTAGCCAATGGCAACCCCGGCCTAACAATTTTTAGCGGAGTTGATCGCAAGGATATCTTAGATTATTTCTTGCAATTTGGTGGTCGTCCCAGGCAAATGGATCGTTATAAACTCTATATTCCGCCGAAAAAACTCTCCCAAGGGGCTTCAGCTTTTTTTATTTCCTATCCTGATTATTTTAACGGCCAGTTTGACACCAATAAAATCGAGGTACGCATCAACAACAAATCTTTACCTTTAAAGGAAGTGGTTTGGGATAAGGATAGTCGCATTATTCAAATTGTCCCCGAACAAGCGATCGATCCGACCAGCAAAGTTGAAATCGTCATGTCTAATGTCAGAAATCCTGAATTAGGCACTTATTACTTTACCTGTGATGTGATTGCCTCTGGCAATATTCCCGTGCGTCTCTACGTTGGCACTTGGATTGTCAGTATCGAACCTTAAAGTATTTATTGGGAATAGGGAAATGGGGGAATGGGGAAATGGGGGAATGGGGGAATGGGGAAATTCAACTAATACCCTAAAACCCCAACAGCTAACCCCCAACACCCCAAAACCCTTTCAGTCTGAGAAAAAGTCAACAAAAGTCAACTATTTGCTTCCCAGTTGCTAAAATCTGAGGAATTTTCACCTATAGACTCGTTGACTGGGGAATTTTCCCCGGAGTTTAAGTTTTTGCGACTGCCTTTGTGGGAATTCTTGCCTCCTTCCCGTCCAATAGCTGCCATGTGGGCGCGATCTCGGCTAACCGCTTCACCACCCTTTCGTCCCGCTTCGCGAGCTTCTTCGGAGGTAAATTCGTGGGCTGTACCTTTTTGGTGAGCAGCTTTACCACCTTTACTAGCGATTTCCTTTTGTTTAGCTTGATCCATAGAGGCAAAACCGCGTTTACTCTTACCTGTCATAATATCCCTCCTGTGTGAATGCTGATTTTGAAAGTTCTTAAAGACTTATGCGAGATTTTTAAAACATCAAAATCATGGTCTTGTGGGTGGGCAAAAAATTGAGATTGCCCCGCTCTTTTCCTCTAAGAACTATGGGTTCCTACCGACGATTATAACTCATTAGCTTGACTTCTAGGGAACCAATTACAGCAATCAACGAGAGTATTTTATGTTAAAAAATATTAAGCAAATTGAGTGCTTATCAGTCTAAAGATATAGAAGTTATCTTAGACCTCCTGCAAAAGTCTTATTCAGCTACTTGATGATAGCCTAAAGCAAGTTCGTAGTTGTAAATGCCAGCGATTAAATTAAATCTCAGACCAAAACGTCGTCTCCGATTCCTGTATCTTGATGATAAAATTCTAAATCTCTTCAGACTTCTGT
>SFAU01000113.1 GCA_007096045.1 Microcystis novacekii Mn_MB_F_20050700_S1
TGTGGCATTCCGCTAAAGAATACATAGCTAATCGAGAATTTGAAAATAAAGAAGAACTGGAAAAAGTAGTCAATCAGCTTTTAAATGAAGGGGGATTGATTATTAAATGGAGTAGAAAACTTAAAAATAAGGGTAATGCTGTCAATGTAACTTAAATGTGTAAAAGCTTATTTTATCCATGACTACAATGCACAGCAAAGCAAAGGATTAAGTCTCCATCACTACTACCGAATCACCCCCGAAGATCGCCGCCAACCAGATGCTAAACTCCCCAGATATTATTTTGATATTGAACGTTGCCAGAAACGACTAGCAGAACTACCACAAAAAAGATGGACAGTGTAGCGGTTGGGTCGGTAGATGTTGATTTAGTCCGAATTTTAGTCTAGCCTGAAATCGAGAGTCTTAAAAAGAGGGCGAACGAGGGGACTCGAACCCCCGAGTGGTGGAACCACAATCCACTGCCTTAACCACTTGGCTACGCTCGCCGTACACTTTCCCTAGTATAGCACAAAACGAATGGTTGACAACAGGTTTTTTATCCTAATTCAGGCTATGGTTAGGGTAAGTGAGTGATAGTTTGAGAGCTTATGAAATTGGCACGGTTAGGGGGAATGGCGGTAGGAGTGGTTTTAGGGGGAATTGCGGGGATATTGCTGACAACTAACCCCAATCGTCAAGATTACGAACAATACGCTTCCCAGCGGTTAACTAGCTATCTTAAGGATAATGTCTGCGCTCGGGCGCAAGCTTCGAGCGAGATGCAAGCTCTCTTACGGGGTTACTGTAAAATGTTGGTGGATACGGGTCATCCTTTTTTACAAGAAGCGATCGCCACTAACACCACTAGAAAGAATTTTCTCATTTTCAGCGTTTATCAAACGGAATTATCGTTCCCTCCCCCTTTACCTAGTTATCACTTCAGCAGCGTCGGTTTTTTGGATAAATTATACTTCTACGAAGCTTTAGAACTGTAGTCAATCCATGGGTGTTAGGGGGTGGGGAGACCACTTCCTGCGCGTTGCGGGGGGTGTTGGAGTGTAGGGGGTAAGGAAAATTTTGGCTACATCTCACATTTGCAGAAATACCGACAATCAGCAATTATCAGTGACTCTTAAATGATTACAGATATATCAGCAGCTGCCTGTAAGCATCCCATCGAAAAATTAATGCGCTCCGGGGTTTGGGGGGTTCTACCCCCCAAATAAAATCGGAAGTAATGACCAATTTTAGAAGATAGTTTCCCTTTAAAAATCCCAACTTAGTAGATTTACAAAAATGAGATGCAGCCGCTAAAAAACTAACTCGGAGAAGATTGTTTACCTGATCTTACCTTGAGATTCACATTTAAAACCTTGATCGCGCCAAGCTTCTAAATCAACGGAATTTAAGGGAATGACTTGCCAACAGGGGGGATAGATTAATTGTCCCACAAAAGCCCAAATTATACTTCTAGCCACATCTAACCCAGTTTTTAGCTTTGATTCGCGATTACCCGGCACACCAATTTCTCTAACTGCATCGATTTCTACTGCTATACCGTGGGATTGCAAGTGAATTGCTGCTAACCATTTAGCGCGAGGCAAATGAGTAGGAGAGGTGACAACTTTCACTTTATGTACCCCCCATTGTTTTAAAATTGGCACAGCAAAGAAAAAATTGCCGAAGGTAGAATTAGCACACTTTTCTAACCAGACGTTAGTTTTTGGCGCTTTTGCCCGTTCAAATAGTAATAAAATACAGGGGTCTTTCGAGCCTTCGGAAATTAAAATCGGTATATCGGGGTATTGCCGGGCCAGATTGGCTGCATAAATTTCCCGACGAATGCTGCCCCCCAAAACTAAAATGGCATCAATGGGTTTTTGTTGATTAATTGGCCAGAGGATGGCTAAATTAATCGCTAAATTAAGGATAATAAAGCCAAAAACCAGAATCAGAGTTAGTTTTAACCATCTTTGCCCATGCCAGTGTTTACGAGCAACATTTTTCGGTTTTTTCGCCATTGTTAGAGATGGTGTAACAATTGTGCTTTGATAATTTTTTCTGCGGGGTTGAGTTTGACTAATTGTGAACCTGTCCCGTCTTTACCCGTAACTGTCACAGTTTCCACCTCTAAGGGTAGTTTTCGCTTCTGATTGGTACTTAATAACACTATACTTCCCGCCTGCGCCGCTACCATGGCCGCTAAACTATCCTGTTTGTTAACGAATTGTAAAGCAGGTGAACCAAGATCGCCTAATTGTGATAAACGTAAATTCTCGATCGCCAGTCTTTTCCCGTAACCTAATCCCGAAATCAGCAGCAGATTTGACCGAGGAGGAAGAGAAACACAGCCAGCTAGATGTTCCCCATAGCGCAATCGCAAAATTGCTAAACCCTGGGCAGATTTACCCATAATTGGCAATAATTCCTCGCGCACGGGATAACGCAACACCCGACCGCTACTGGTGGCGATCGCTAAGTCCTGTCCTTCGTGAGTAAAAATAGCACCATATAGGCGATCATCTTCTTTCAATTTCATCAGGGACAAACCCCGACTACCAACCCCCTCTAATTCATTAATGGGAAGCCGCTTTATTCGCCCCTGTTGACTCAGTAAAAGCAATTCTTGATTTTTTTGAGGTTCTGTCAAGAAAAATTGATTTAACACGGCTTCTGACTCTTTTTGGGCGGTTTTGGTCAGCAGACGGTCGATTAACACCGGTTGATTCCCTTGCGGGGGGACTTCCCGGGTAGCAACCGGGTAAGCTTTGGCATTATCGAGGATAACTAGGAAATTTTCCCGTTTTTCGATCGCCTGTTGATAGATAATTAAACCCTGGTCCGGCGCTCGCTCTTCTGGTGTCGTCCAACTAATTTTATCTTCGGCATCAAGCAATAAAATCGCATTTTCTGGGGGTTCTTGGGGCGTAAATAGGCTTAAACTCGGTGCATTCTCACTCTCGGACTTTTTCTTAACTTTATTCTCCTGTTTTTTAACTTCTGACTTCAAAGGGGGTGTAGGGTGTGGGGTGTGGGGTGTGGGGTGTGGGGTGTGGGGTGTGGGGAAGGAAACCTCTTTCATCTGTGGGGGTGAAAATTTTTTCATCGGGACTGTCTCCTGTTTTTTAACCACAGAATCCTGTTTCTTCGCTTCTGTCTCCTGTCTCCTGTCCCCTGTCTCCTGTTTTTTAACAGCAGAATCCAATTTCTTCCCTGCTGTCTCCTGTCTCCTGTCTCCTGTCTCCTGTCTTCTGTCCCCCGACTTCCCGGTGCGAATTTTTGTCCGTCTGCTATCGGCGAATTTTTTCTTTAAAGAGCGCAATTCTTTTTTCAGAGACTTGAGAAACTCCTGACGGTTATGGAGAAGGGTTTCCAACTGCTGAATTTTCGTTTGTAATTCCGTCGCTTCCGTCTCTAACTTTTGTCTTTCCAAACCAGTTAAACGACGTAGGGGCATAGCCAAGATAGAATCAGCTTGAGGGTCACTAATGCCCAATTCTGCCTGAAAACGGTACTTAGCTGTCGTCCCATCGGGAGCATTTTTGAGAATATCCACCACTCGATCGATATTCTGCAAAGCTAATAATAAACCCTCGACTAGGTGTAAGCGATCGCTGGCCTGTTGCAACTCATCGCCATACTGACGGGTGAGAGTTGTTTCTCGAAAGCGCAAGAATTCCTGTAAAACTTCTTTTAAAGACAACTGCCGGGGTTGATTATCGACCAAAGCGAGGATAATCGCCCCAAAATTAGTCTGTAGGGCCGTTTGTTGGTATAAAGCCGCCAAAACCTGCTGCGGTTGACTTTCCCGCTTTAATTCAATCACCACCCGAATGCCTTCGCGATTGCTTTCATCGCGGATATCGGCAATTCCCTCCAATTTCCCTAAATTAACTAATTCGGCGATTTTTTCAATCCATGCCGCCTTATTCACCTGAAAAGGCAACTCAGTAACCACAATTGCCGTCCTTTCCCTTCGGCGCTTGCCCTCAATGATAATTGTTTCAGTTTTCGCCACTCCGCGCACGGGAATAATCCCCCTACCGGTGCGATAAGCCTCGCGAATGCCGGTATCATCTAAAATCTCGCCTCCCGTGGGAAAATCGGGACCGGGGATAATTTCTACTAACTTTTCCTCGCTTAAATCGGGATTATCGATCAAAGCGATTAAACCTTCCACCACTTCCCCTAAATTATGGGGAGGGATATTAGTCGCCATCCCTACCGCAATACCCGAACAACCATTAAGAATCAGTATCGGTAACTGAGCAGGTAAAACAACTGGTTCCTGTTGAGAATTATCAAAATTACTGCTAAAATTAACGATCGCTTCGCTAATTCCCCCTAAAACCGCCTGATCACCGATGCCGGCCAAACGGGTTTCTGTGTAACGCATGGCTGCCGGGGGGTCGTTATCGATCGAACCAAAGTTACCATGGCCCGATAAAAGTGGGTAACGACTGGAAAAATCCTGTACCATACGAACCAGTGCTTCGTACACTGACTGATCGCCGTGGGGATGATATTTACCCAAGACATCCCCCACCACCCGCGCACATTTGCGAAAAGGGCGATCGGGAGTTAAACCCAGTTCGTGCATAGCGTATAATATGCGACGATGGACTGGTTTTAAGCCATCCCGTACATCCGGCAAAGCTCGCCCCACGATCACACTCATGGCATATTCTAGATAGGAGCGTTCCATCTCTTGGTGTAAGGCCGTGGGTATAATTTGACCACTAGCTAAGAAATCCAGTTGTTTGGCCATGAGTCTCTCGTTTTCAATCTGTCTAGCTGTGAATCATAAGGCATTTTGCCCGTTTTAACCTCGTTTATCCCTGAGCATCCCTATGACGACTGTTTTGATTGTAGAAGACGACCCGATTAATTTTCGCGTTTTTGCCAAAATTTTGACCAAACGAGGTGGTCTAGAGGTTAAAGGGACCGAAGATGTGGAAGAAGTGCTTCGTATTGCTCGGGACAAGGAAGCGGATGTGATCTTAATGGATGTCTCCCTCTCCCATAGTGTCTATGAAGGGAAAGCAGTAGATGGCATTAAAATTAGCCAAATTCTCAAAGCTAACCCCGAAACCGCCGATTTACCCGTTATTCTCATCACTGCTCACGCTATGGAGGGCGATCGAGAGAATTTTCTCCAGCAGAGTCGGGCCGATGGTTATATTTCTAAACCGGTGGTTGATCACCAAGCTTTTGTTGAGCAAATTTTGGCGATCGTTGATCGGGATTCACTATAAGCTTTGATTTTTCTTTTGTTAGTATATCAGTATTTATCTAGACCAGTCGCTTTCAGTTCACCTCCACTCTGCCATAGATAGCGTAGGCTCGATCGAGCGACCAGGCCCACATCTGATCCCCTAGGGAAAAATGCCACCATTCCCCCTTATGTCGGCTAAATCCCGCCTCCTTCATCACTTTAGCCAATAAAACTCGTTTTTGATGATAACTCTGTTCTCGTGGGCTTTTTGCGGCGATATAGTGGTCGGGATGCGATCGCTCACTGATCTCATCGATTTCTCCCCCCATGTCGATGGTTTGTCCCTTCTCATCCACTAGGGTAATATCGATCGCCGCTCCGGTACTATGGGGAGGCGGAGTGGCGGCATTATCGCTGGGAATTGCCCAAATAGTGTAAACTTCTGTTAAAATCCCTTGACTTTCTGCCTCCGATAGTTTCTCTTTGGCCAACCCTCTTGTGTCTAGGAGAGTCTGAAAAGTATAATCAACCATAAATTGTTGCACTTCCACTGGTCGATAGGCATCAAAAATCAAAATTTGCCAACCGGGTTGATAAACTTGCAGACGGTTTTGAGCGTCAATCAGGGGATTTAACACCCCCTGTCGCAAAAAATAGGGAGATTTACCCCGATAATTAGCTCCTAATTTCTCGTAAGCGTGGGGAGAAGGTATAACAAACTTATCTGCGGGTATAGGTACTAGGGGTTCCCCACATTCACGAATAGGAATTTTTTGGTAGGGTTTCATCGCGTCATCGGGAAACAGTAATTTTATTGATTGTAAATTCGATCGCCAGTTTACGGGTAAAATAAACCCGTTATTCTTCCTCCTCATCGGTTGTAGGGAATTTCATACTGGCCCAAGTTAACTGTTTTTGTGGGTCTTTTTCCGGTTCACTAAAACTCTCTTTGAGTTGTTCTTTCACCTGAGCAATATTGCCACTTTGAGCGGCATTCTTTAGATCATAGACATAACGAGCATTTTTGATCGCTTCCTCTTTACTACGAGAACTAGATTCAAAGCATTTTTCCAGATCTTTGTAAATACCCTTGCGAGAGATTTTGAGAAAATATTGACGTTCCGTATCGATAAGTTTAGCCAATAATTCTAGGTGCATGGAATCCTCGGCACAGATATCCGCGAGGATATCCCATTCTTCACTCCCCAAAAGATTATTATCCGCTCCCGGTCGCGGGTCTTGAAAAGTTTCTCCAGTCACTTGTTTATAAATCTTCGGTAATTGGTCATCAAATTCGTGCTTTTCTTCCCTCCAAATCCGGCGAATTTCGCTGAGTTCCTCCTTGGTAATTAGGGTAATATCTTTCATCTCCTCTGGGGCATTAGTACGCACGCTCTCCTGAGCCTCTAATACCCTTCTTAGCCAATATTCTCGCCATTGTTTAGTATAAGGGCCCGGTATCGGTTCGATCGATATTTCTCCATTTAAGTTTCTTTCAAATAATTGTACTTTCCCAACAAGACGACGAAAATCCCGTTTCTCTCTATCATCCAAAATATCTAATTCATTTCTGAGTTCTACCAGTGGTTGTAACCATTCCTTTTCTTGGTCATTCTGAACCATCATACTCAGAGATGTATCTTTATCTACCAAAGTACAAACCCAACAACCAAAACGGGAACTTCCACAGCTAGGAGTGGAAGTATCTACCACTAGGGGACATTCATTATCCGCAGTCGCTCCTCGATACATTGCTAATAATTCTTTGTTGTCTCCTCCCCAGGGATTTTCCCACTGCATTAAGTACATCCATACTTCATCAGTACGCCAATCTTCGATCGGACTATAAACAAGAGAATTTGGCATATTTGCATTAGGACTCAAACGCTCACGAAGTCTTTTAGCTTCTAATTTTTCCATCACCTTAGCACGACGAGAGCTTTCTGTTTTGCGGATTCCCAAAACTAATATTGTTTCCCCGCAATTTCTGATGACTTCACGAATAAAGTTATTAGAAGCGTTAATTTTCAGTCTTCCAGTACACCAACGAAATTTCAAACGGGGAGCAGGATAACCTTTACCTATTAATCCACTCCAAAAGCGATCTTCCACAGCAGGATAAAGTAAATGTGATTTAAATGGCATTCTGTGAGCTTCTGAAGCTTTTTCCAGCTTTTCCATTGACTTTCTAACCCATGCAGAGACAATGGGGTTTTCAACCATTGTGTCGGTGGTGATGACATGAATAGTTTTTTGTCGCTTCTCTAATGGTAAGGCAGCGATCGCATTCCAAATTAACTGTAAAACTGCTGAACTATCTTTTCCCCAAGAAACACCAATAATCCAAGGAATCTCATCTAAACAGTAGAGCTTTTGTACTTCTTGAGTCAGTAGTTTAATATCTTCTACGAACTCATCAATAGTACGATTCGGTAATAGAGAGGTTTGGATTGCGGTCATTACATATATACTTTTAAAGTTCTCCTCTCTATACTCTATGTCTAATTAGTAAAACCTATCAATAGGCACAGGAAAAGAGAGATAAAGCAAAACTGCTCGATCTCTGTTTGTGATTTCAGAAGGGATGTAAGACCGAATTGCTGTAAATCTACTCGAAACTAGATTAAAACTATCCCAGTTTTCTCTTGTACAGCATCTCTGGCGATTTTAAACGCTTTATCGACTGCTGTTGTCTGTGTAACTATCTTTTTAGCACCAGCATCATCAATCACGATACTATTTAGCCATAAAGCTGAGTCACGGGTATAATCCAAACCTGCAAGTGCTTTAATTAGAGCTTCTCGCTGTAAATCAGTGAATTCTTGGCCAAAAAAGATGAAATGTCCAATGCGACTCAGTACCTGAAACCCAACCGTATTAAAATCCACGCGCTGTTGTCTGAGATCGTATAAGTTGAGATTGACCGTTTGAGATGCAGGCTGCAGCAAAAGTCGCCAAGTATCGTTATTTTTGGCGAATTCTGTGTAAAACATCTCCAGTCTCTCTAACATCAGCAAAAATTCACTCTTACTTTGACGAGAATGAGATTCTATAACTGGTTTTCGAGATGAACCAAAAAGAAATTCAGCGACACCGATTCTTAACTGACTCATAGTAAACATATATTTGGTGTCTTTTCCGATAGTACGAGAGATTTTATCAATCCGTCCATTGAAAATGACTAAATCTTTAGTAATTGTCCGAGTTAACTTAGCAAGAGGATCGGTAACGTCGAAAGCAGCCAATAAAGCAGGAGGGATGGGTTTATTTTTGGCACAATCGGCAAAATCTTGATGAATTTGATCCATATCTGCTTCTTGAACCACCAGCACAGTTACGCTGTCGTTACGCAGGTCAGGTTTTTCAGGTAAAACTTTTTCGATCGCTTTTAACCGATGTTGACCATCAGTAACATAAAGTTCTACATCTATTGGCATAACAGCATAACCGAATTTGACCGGACCTGCACCATAGGTAAAAACTTTGATCGGTGTATTCGAGTTAAAGATGAATGGGGGCAAAATATACTGATCTGTCTCTAGCAAATACTTTGCAATCTCGTTAACGTGCTGGGGAATAAGTGGTCTGTTCATGACTTCATCCGCATTAGACTTATTCTTTTTAGCTTCAGCACTCTGTAATTTTGCCAATTCAATCAGCAGACTACAAGGTAGAGAAAAAACTAGATGAGTTCTTCCTCCCTGTTCGTACACATGACAAATAAAAACTCTCGCTCCTGATGTGGTCGAATCAGCGAAAGCTAGAGTTTGCGCTTCATCCTGTCTTTGACAGTGTACGAGGTCAGCACTGGAACGGTAGCCGTCGTCATTGACAGCCGATGTGATCTGAGTCATAATTAACATTGAAAAAATGTCCAAAAACAATTAAGTACATACAACCGTCCGAGAAGTCCTACTGCAATAGGTACTTATCGGAATTTTTGTTTATGCACTGAATCTAGTTTAAAGAAAGCTTTTAGGCTTGTCAATAGCCTATATAAAGTTAACATACTGTTTTTGCAGTCAAAACATGGACTGACTTTTGTTTTTGCAGTCGAAAAGTAGATTGATGAGTAGGATTCAGTGGGGTATGGGTACGATCCCCAAAACAGCGATCGCACATTATAGTATATTTGTACTGATAAAAAAGCGGGCTTGTGGGAGAGTAGTTAACCTAATGATCAAGTAATAGCAAATTGGGAATCTTGCCTTAATTCTTGGCTAAGAAACCCTAAAACAATGCGTTCTGGAGGGATACCAGCTTTGAGGAGGTCGGAAGCGACTCCTTCCTCAGTACCATCTCGTTGAATCCAAAATTTCCCATCAATGATGTCAACATGAATTAAACAACCATGAACCCGACGGGTAGCGCGATAAGGCCGACCATATACTGGTTCTCTACCTAAAATCATCACTAAATAGCGATCTTGTTGCCGATCAAATACCGTTTCTAAGATCACGTCACTATCTGAATAGGGAATCTGGGTATAATCGTTAAAAATTTGTTCAATTAACTGCCGATCACTTAACAGTGTATCCATTCCAGAATCACCTCCTGTTCGGGATCAAAAACGATTAGAGATAGTTGATATTTTTGCAATAATAGCTGACCAAGGGGTTCCTCAAAGAGATCAAAAAACACAATACTATGAATCGCTAAATACAAGCGATATTCTGGCTTAGTTTCGGCAATAACCGCCAAATAAACAAAATACTGCCCAATAGCTTGTTCAAGAGCTAACATTTCTGATACGCCACCAAAGGTCTTAATTTCAACGGCGATGCGCTGACCCTCTTTTTCTGCCGAAAACAAGCGTTCTGCCCGTAAATCAACATACATATCCTTGTTGCCCCATCTTAAATGCAGAGGATCATTAGTAATCGTCCATCCATCTTTAATCAGGGCGTTTTTGACTGTTTGATGATAGCGATCTTTGGCGGGCATTTTCCTAAATATTAAAAAATAGGTAGCATAATTTAACCTCAAAAAAACTACCCTATTTTTTATTCTAACAACAAAAAAGCACCCCCTTGCGGGAGTGCCTTTTCCTTCAGACTAGGAATTAACCATTGATAGCAGGAGCAATCAGAGCCACAGGAGCCTGTTCGCCACTAGCCAAGTCT
>SFAU01000114.1 GCA_007096045.1 Microcystis novacekii Mn_MB_F_20050700_S1
GCTCGACCCAATAAACGCTTGGGGAGAGAATACCTCTACTTTTTCAGAAGCAATTCTGTCTAAGCAAGTAATCTCTGTGAACCAAGAATCCCCGTCTCTTTAGAGCGGGGAGTGTCAATGCGTGGAGAGATTGAAAGTCGCGACAGTTAAGGGTCAATAGGATGCGATCAGCATTTCTAGCATAGTCCAGAACGATGAAATCTGGCTGACTCATCAGACCAGCTTGGTTAACTGTAATCACTTCATGTCCAGCCTGTTGCAGCAATTTCACTAACACTTTATCTTGAGCATCTTCATCAATAAGTAACTTTAGGCTCAATGTCAACTCCTCTGACTTCTAAGTAACGACGTTCTGCGTCTGCTTCTTCTTGCAACAGTTTTTCATGAGTTTCGCAGTATTCAATTGCTTCAAGAACAGCGGCTAAGGGTAATTCTTTGCTGTCGGCGACTTCTTCGGGAGTCATTTCGTTGACAATCATATCTGACCAAACAGTGAAAGCTGTCAGTTTTCTCCCTTTGATGTATAGTTGTTGTCGCCAGGAATGAGGACGTTTCTCTAAATACTGCCATTGGGTTTTCGCTACGTTGGTAGTCATGCTGATGCCTTGATCAAAGCTGGTATCCCTAGTTTATCAGCTAGTTGGAGCTTAATCGGTTTAGGGCGGAAGGCAAGGGATAGTTAGGGAAAGAAATATAAAGATTTATAAAATTGTAACTTTTAATACAGTTATGGGGGGGGGAGTGTGTATGCTTCTGCTATCTCCCATTGGTGTTGGGTTGGGCTGTTGCTTGACTTGGCTGCGAAGGAGGCGATCATATTTCTAATCAAAATCCCCAGACAAAATAAAATGATGAAAAACAACACACTTAATCCCGTAAAACTGGCTAGTATAGCAATTGTATCAAGTTGCTTGGTTTTATGTAGTGGAAACCAAGCAAGTGCCTTTAAGTTTAATTTTTCTTCTACCTGCGATGTGGAATATGATTTTGTTGCAGGAAAATGGAATAAGTGTGTAGTAGGTGCTAAAGGAAAAGTTGAAATTACAGACGAGCAGCTAGATATTCTTACCCTGCTTAAAAATATAATCATAAAACCACTCAAGAAATTTTTGCCCAAGCTGGGACTTGAAGGACTTTTTACATCGTATTCAGATACATCAGGAGACTTTGACATTACTACATTTACTGATATTGAAGGTATTCAAAGCCTATTATTAACCCCTACTTTTCCTATCAATGTTCCTGGAGAATATGGAAATATAAACTTCACTTATGAGTCCACTGCCTTTGCAACTCCTGAAGATCAATTTGTAGGTTTTAGTATTATTGCTGAAGGCACTACTGGATCTGAAGAACAATTATCTGAAGTTAAGTGTGTCCCCGAACCCTCTACCATACTCAGCCTCCTCTCCCTCGGTACTCTCGGCGCAGCTTCAACCCTCAAGCGCAAACTAAAATCCTCCCAATCCACCGAAAAAGAAACCACAAAAGTAGGCTAAATTGCTTCTAAAAATACCATAAATGCCCCTTCATTCAGTCAGTTGAGAAGGGGTATTTTTTTTGTCCATGTTTCTATTTATTAATTTTTGTGATTTAATGGCAACTTTTACATCAATATCGTCAAATTCAGTGAGTATTGTGATTTTGTGCTACAATGGAGGTCTGTCAAAAGTAAAAAAACAATCAATTACCATGAATAGCAAGACAGAAATCACTATTCAAGTTCCTTTAGAAATTGCTAGATATTACGCTAAAATCAACCCCAATGACCGAGCAAATATAGAAAATAAATTAACTAAAACTATTCAATTAGAATTAGAAAAATATCGTCAAAAAGCAGCAGCCAGATTATCAAAAATTATGGATAGAGCTAGTGATGAAGCAGAAGCTAACGGATTAAATCCAGACATTTTAGCGTCTATCTTAGAACAAGATGAATAAACCCCGATTTGTTTTTGATGCTAATGTAATTGTTAGTGCTTTTTTATTTAAAAATAGTTCACCTCGTTTGGCGTTAGAAACTGCTAAGAATCAGGGCATAATTATCCTTTCTGAGACGGTTATTGATGAACTTAGTAACGTTTTATCTCGTTCTAAATTTGACCGCTATTTAGCTAAATCAATTCGCCAAGAGCTATTAGAAACATTAGTAGAAGCATCTTTATTAGTGCAACCGTCAGAATCTATCGATGAATGTCGAGATGCCAAGGATAATAAATATCTAGAGTTAGCGATTAGTGGTCATGCTGAATCTATTATTACAGGGGATGAAGATTTGCTAGTCTTGAACCCATTTAGAAACATTAAAATCATCACTGTGTTAGAATTTTTGGATACTGATTCCGTCAGTTAATGGGGTTTATTTTTTTGCCCACTTTCCTTGCTACACTGAGATTAAGACATAACTCAAGGCCTATCTGAACGAGTCGGAGAAGCCTTTACAGCACTCTTAGAAGTTAAAGACTCATCAGCATTAAATCAACAAATACCCCCTTCATTCAGTCAATTGAGGGGGTTTATTTTTTTATATCTCTTTTTTGGCAATAGATGCTATAATGAAAGGCCACTCTTTAAGATTGCTTGATCGATCGTGGACTTTGAGATTATCAGCGATATTACGAATATCGAGATTATTGCCACAGGAACGGGAATTCGTAATCGGGAACGGTTGCAAAAACAGTATGGCAAAGGTAAATGGAGAAAATTAAAGGGCATAGCCCAAGTTCAGCTTCCCAATGGTATAGTAAGGTTAGCTGAAGTCCATTGGTACGAAGCTCATGGCATCGGCAAAAAAGAATTTAAGCTCAAGTTACCGTTTCTAGATTGACCATGAAAATAGAGTCATCTCCAACAAATAAGTTCGCAGTTTGTCTCAATAATGAAGGCTATGAAGCTTCACTAGAAGTTGGCAAAATATACCGCGTTATCCCTGATGAGACAGCAGAAATAAACAGTCTAATTCGGGTTATTGATGAAAGTGGTGAAGATTATGCTTTTTCTGTGAATCGGTTTCATGCTATTGAGTTACCAAAGCCAATAGAAGAAGCTTTATTATCAGTTGCTAACTAAAACCCTCCCAATCCACTGAAAAAGAAACCACTCTTGAGTTATTTTCTATTATAAGCTCCTGACTCCTGACTCTCAGGACAATTTTTGATTTTTGCCATAAGTCTAATCTAAAAATCCGGGTTTTTCTTTAAGCTCTAGCACGAAAAATTTGATTAGCAGTGAGGTTTAACTCTGGAAAAACTCCTGAAATAAGACGTTGCTCCTGTTTAAATAAATTACCTTGATATTCTCCATCGATTAATTGATAGATAGAAATGGTGGGTTCTTTGGGGCTGCCGATATATCGGGCCGAACCTTTAGCTAAATAATCGATAATCCAATATTCGGCAATTCCTAATTGTTCGTAGTCGTCGAATTTTTTCAGATAATCATCTCGCCAATTGGAACTGACAATTTCAATAATTAATTTAGCTGATGTTGCCAAAGAAATTGAGGAAGCGGTTTCCCAATAGGGATCATTAACTAGATTTTCTCTGTCTAAGACAATAATATCGGGTAGATAACCCGTATGGGGGCGAAGGGGTTTTACTGCGGCAGTATTGGGGATAAAATAGGGCAATTGCTGCCGATTTATCTCTAAGAATAGGGTTCCAGAAACAAATCCGCCAATTTCTTCGTGTTTTCCGATCGGTCGCATCATGGCCAATAATTTTCCTGCGATTAATTCGTATTGTTGTCCATCATCGGGATATTGATTGATATAGTCATCAAAAGTCAACAATTGGGGGATAGTTTGGGTTGTGGTCATAGCAGTTAGGGTAAATAAGAGAGATGATTTTTCTAGATTCTAACTCGATTAACGACGTTGCCACCAAGTCAATCCGGCTAGGGTAAATCCTACTAATGGCATCACTACCATCCCTATCCAAAAAATAGCGTTAGCTTGCAGGGGATTTAAATTGATTCTTCTATTTTCTGGTTCCTTAGCTCGGATAGATAAGGTGGCTGTTTCACCACTGGCTAACCACTGCACGGAATTTAAAAATATATCTCCGTTTAACTGTTGTTCAAATAGTCCATCGCTGGCAAAGCTGGCATTACCAATCACGATTAATTTACCTTTTTTTCCCGTCAGAGCAACTCCTAAATCAAAGGGGCCAGCTAAATCTTTTTCAGGGTTAAACTGGAGATTCTGGTCATTTAAATCACTCTCAGCCCACATTTTATCATTAGTAATCATTAAAGATACGGCTTCAATTCCTTCGATGGGAACGGTAGCGATGGGACGAGCAAAGGGAAAGATAGAAATACCGTTGGCAAAATCGCGAGTAATGGGATGATTGCCGTAATTGGTAATAATGGGACTAGCCGGACCTAAACCGATGATTTCCCCGGCACCGGAAGCATCAATAATAATCCGATTATCCAGTTTCACACCCCAAGGGGTTAATAAGGGTTCTAATCCGGTTTCGGTTTGGGGGTCAATCAGTAATAAAATTTTGCCCCCTTGCTCAAGATAGTTTTTTAAAGCAGTGACTTCCTGGGGAAATATTTTTCTTTTGGGACTGGCAATAATAATGACATCGGCATTATTGGGAATGGTGGAACGTTCCACTAGATTAAGTGGTTCTACTTGATAACCTTTTGCTTCTAAACTATTGACTGCTTGCACTAATCCACCTTGAGGTTCTTTGATGGCATTTTCTCCATGACCTTGCAGAAAATAAGCGGTTAAAGTGCGATTGGTTTTAGCGGTTTCGATGGCATTACTCAGTTTCGCTTCGGTGAGACTTTCCTCTTCACTAATAGTTTTTAGGGGTTGTTTTTTGTCACCGTACTGTAGATAGACTCTAGACAGATTATCATCAGCTAGTTTTTTAAATTCCTGGACAATATTGGGTTTTTTCTCCGGGTTAACTATCTCGTACTGAAATTGGGGATTTTTGCGTTGATAATTGGCTAAAAGTTCCTGTTCGTTGGCACTGATTCCCCGGGTTGAAAAAATCCAGACTTTGACGGGTTTTGACAGATTGGTTAATAGTCTTTCGGTTTGGGGGGATAAACTAAAGATTTGGTTTTCGGTTAAATCAACTCGATAGGGATAACGGAGAGCGAGAAAGTTAATTAAACCGATAACACTGAGGACAATAATAGTAGTAATGAGGGTTTGAGTGCCGGTGCGGGTACTTCTTTTTTGCCAAAAGTCTTTCTGAGTGATTACTGATAACAACAGCCACCCTAGAAACAGAATAGCCCCGGCAATTAATAACCCCAGAGAGAGGGATGACCATTGACCGGAGATTAACCCCACGGTTAGACCAGCACTACCCAGAAAGAGGGCGGGTATATAGAGAAATTTACTGTATTTTTGCCAGGATATCATAGTTAGTTTCTTTGATAACGGTCCGCTTCGATCGCTTGAGTAGTTAGGAAGATTCCCAGCAGAATATAACTGAGGAGGATGACTAAACTACTACTGTCAAAAATTCCCCGCACGAAATTGTTAAAGGGTTGATACCAAGATAGATGGGAGAGCAATTCTTTCAGGAAAAATCCGATCTGTTCTCCCACTTCTCCCCCAATGCGATCTCGAAAGAAGGTTTCGGCATTGTTAGCAATTACATCCAGTATCCAGATAAATAAGATGGTGATAAAGGTGATGATGTAAGCAAGGATAGAACTATTGGTGAGGGAAGAAATAAACATCCCGATGGCTAGGATAGCCGCTGCTAGTAAAATTAATCCTAGATGAGCTAGTAAAATACTGGCTATATTCACCCGGGGAACTGCGGCACTAAAAACCACTATTTCATAAATCCAAAAGGGGGTAATCATCACGGTAAAAAAGGCCAGCACTCCCAATAATTTACCGATGGCTATACTCCAATTAGTCAGGGGGGAAGTAGCTAAAAGTTCTAGGGTTCCCTGTTTTTTTTCCTCTGCGTATAATCCCATAGACAGGGCTGGCAAAATTACCAACAATAAAGAGGATAAAATAATACCGATGAAAGTGGTCATAAATTCAGACACCGTATCTCTGGCCACCAGAAATCCCGATTGTTCTTGGATACCAATATCGAGAATAATGCCGTAGAGAAGGGAGTTAAAGAAAAATCCCGCTACTAACCAAAATATACCCATAATGATATAGGCATTAGCTGCGGTAAAATAGCTTTGAAATTCCTTGCGAAAAATCGCCCAGATATTATTGATCATGCCTCTCCTCTTGCTGGTTACTTTCCCCGCTGCCGATTACTTCCAGAAAGATGTCTTCTAGGGTTTTACGGGTGCGACGCATTTCTAATAGGTTATAACCATTGTTGACAACTATTCTAGCAAGTTCTGCCCCTAGGTTTGTCCCCGCTTGACCAACAATTTTGAGCAGGTTATCGCCGACTTTTGCTGCTTGTTCGACTTGGGGCATTTGTTGCAGGATTTCTAACAGGGAATCCCTATCACCTTCGATCTCAATTTCATAACTGGAACCAGCAGGGGTAGCGGTAGTAATATTATTGGCTACGATGCGACCCCGATTAATAATTGTCGCTCGATCGCAGGTAATACTCACTTCTGGTAAAATATGAGTGGAGAGAATAATTGTATGTTCTCCCGCTAAACTTTTAATCAGATTTCTTACCTCGATAATCTGTTTCGGATCCAATCCTACTGTCGGTTCATCTAAAATAATTACCGGTGGATCGTGTACGATCGCTTGGGCAATTCCCACACGCTGTTTATAACCTTTAGACAACTTGCGGATAATAACTTTTCTTTTTTCTAGTAACTGACATTTGCTTAAAACTAAATCTACCCGCGCTTTTCTATCCCCCGATGAGATACCTTTGATGCGTGCGACAAAATCCAGAAAACTTTCCACGGTCATCTCTGGATACAAGGGGGGATTTTCAGGAAGATAACCAATGCGACGACGCACTTCTAAGGATTGTTGATGCACATCGTATCCCGCTATCCTTGCTGTTCCTGTTGTGGCAGGAATATAACCCGATAAAATCCTCATAGTCGTGGTTTTTCCGGCTCCATTCGGTCCCAAGAAACCGAGTATTTCTCCTTTTTCTACGGTAAAATCCACGTCACTAATTGCCGTGGTCGAACCATAAATTTTACTCAGATGTTCCACTTCAATCATAAGCTTTATCAGTCACCAGTTATCAGTTATCGGATGGGAGTTATCAGATGGGAGTTTTCAGTCTGTTAAGTGACCAGTTCGGGGCTTTCTTTTCACTGATTACTGATTACTACTCACTGATAACTGATTTTTCCCAGACTATGATCCTGATTAATTTCTACCACTAGCTCTGCTTGTTTGAGCAGGGGTGGGAGAAATAATTGCGGATGTAAACTTTTCCAAAAATACTTGACAAATTCCTCAATTTCTGATGGGGTCATACCTCCTTTTGTTTCGGCCGCCTGTCGCCATTGTAAACTGTAACGGTAGTCAAGGGGATAAAGAATCAGTAAGCGATCGATTTTTGACCAGAGGGGTAGATATTCTCGCAATCTTTGATTATTATCCCTGGCGAATTGTCGGTCTTCTTCGCTATTAATCGGATCGGGGGCATGATCAAAGACTGTTTCTTCTATTGGATTCATGCCCACAAACCAACCCTCAAAAAAAAGAATATCAACTCGTTCCACTTGTTCCGCTGCAATTCTATCTCCTTGTCCTTGATGCAGTGACTTGTCAAACCGCGGGATGAAAATCGGACTTTCTTGCTGACAAACCTGTTCTAAAACTTTAATTCCTAATGCTATATCATGAGTACCCGGTGGACCACGCCAGCGCAATCTTTTATCCTTTTGACGCAATTTTATTCGCTCATTATAGGTCTTATAAATATCATCTAAAGAGAGATTATTTACTTTTAAATCAAAATAGGCTAAAATAATCGACATTATGGATGTTAATGTGGTCTTCCCCGTGCCTTGGGGAGCCAAAATGCCTTGAATCAACGGTTTTGCGTGGCTGCGTAGCTCTAGCGCCCAAGGAATCCAGAAGCGCCAACAGCTGATCAAAATCTGATTTGGCTGATTTATCCCTAACTCCTGACATTTTTGCCAGACTCGCGGCCAGAGAATCGTTAATAGTTCCGCCCTTTCCTGTAGGATGAGAGGGTTAGTCTGGTGAAAATTTAAGGATTCGATCTCTAGTAATTCTGCTAGATACGCCTCAGTTAAGGGATTTTTGTCGATTAATCCCTGTAAAATCGTCAAAATCTTCATAGCTGTTATATCAGAATTAGGAAAAAAACTGTCCCAGTGATTCAGGAGTAATTCTCTGGGTTATGGGTTCGCTCAAGATTTTTTTGTGAGAGTGTTTTTTAGGGTTATTTGCCCAAAAATGAAGGGTTTGCAGGCAGGCACGGATTCCCATTATATATATAAGTATATGTCAAGTTCCGTTTTCAGTCAAGGGGTTTGGTCAAAAATCTCTAGCTTTGTCTCCAGTTTCTCAATCGGTTAGACTAAGCATTATTAACATTACTTAACAAAACAGCCGATGAATACAGCTGCTCTGACGATCAAGCAAAATTGGCAATGGCAAGGACATTCGATACACTATGTGCAAGCGGGTACTAGAGTCACGGGAAAACCCCCTTTACTATTAGTCCACGGTTTTGGTGCTTCCACCGACCATTGGCGAAAAAATCTGCAAGGTTTAGCCTCAGAATGGCAAGTATGGGCGATCGATCTGTTAGGATTCGGTAGATCAGCTAAACCAGATCTTGTCTATAGTGGCAGTCTTTGGCAGCAACAATTAAATGATTTTATCAAGGAAGTTGTGGCGCAACCGACGGTTTTAGCGGGTAATTCTTTGGGGGGTTACGCTTCTCTCTGCGTGGCTGCTAATCACTCTGAGAATGTTCGGGGATTAATTCTCCTCAATAGTGCCGGTCCCTTTAGCGATACAGAAAGCAATCGTCAGCCTAATTTAGCACAAAAATTACTGCGATCAATCTTGCTGCAACCTTGGGCCAGTTATCTCTTATTTCTCTATACCCGTCAACCCAAAACTATCCGCAAAACCCTAGAGAAAGTATATCTCGATCGCAGTGCCATTACTGAGCAGTTAATAGAAGATATCCGTCGTCCTTCCCTGGATGCGGGAGCAGCCAAAGTTTTTGCTTCTGTGTTTAAATCTCCCCGGGGGGAAAATGTGGATATTCTCCTGCAAAAGTTAAGTTGTCCCCTGTTGATGTTATGGGGTGAGGGGGACCCTTGGATGAATACTAGGGAACGCGGGGCCAAATTCCGTCAATACTATCCTTCTCTGACAGAATATTATCTAACTGCCGGTCATTGTCCCCACGATGAAATTCCCACAGAGGTTAACCAGTTGATTAGTGATTGGTTGAAAAGCTTATAGGTAGTTAGGGATCGGTTATCAGGTTTTTATTTTTTTGACGCTTATTTGACCTGAAAAAAGAGGGTCTGCAGGCAGGCACGGATTCCCATTCTATATATAAGTGTCTGTCAAGGGCGGGGATTTGTCAAGGGTTTTTTTGAAAAAATCTGCCGGAATTTGACTGGTAAGCTGTTGACCATCTAAATTACTCGTTAAGACTGCACTGGACTTGGGAGCAGGGAGAAGGAGTTTGAGCATTTGTACTCAAACATCCAATACGCAATTTAAATTCAGTACAGCTTAGGGAAGACATTAGCTGGTATTGGTAGAGAAGCAAATGGATGAGTAATTGTAGGGGATAACTATCTACTTGATGTCTCTGTTGGTTCCCCAATCCAATACATCTGTCTGTCTTTGTCGCAGTTGTTGGGTAGTTTCTTCTAACCAACCAAGATAGTCTTGTTTGTATAAGTCTTTAGTAGTGGTCAGGTATTAGGTTTTTATTTTTTTGACGCTTATTTGACCTGAAAAAAGAGGGTCTGCAGGCAGGCACGGATTCCCATTATATATATAAGTATCTGTCAAGTGCGGGGATTTGTCAAGGGTTTTTCTGAAAAAATCTGCTGGAATTTCAGGGGAGAAAATCGGAATCGAGGATTTGTTCGGGACTATAGGGACAGGTTTCGGCAAAGATAGCAACCGGTAATGCGCTTTTTTGTCGGACTCGCTTCACTGCTTTGGGGTAAATAACGGCGATTCTGGTTAAAAAATAGTTATAAAGGGTTTTCGACTCCAATAAAAGTTCTAATTCCACCCGAAAGTTACCGATTTCGTCTTGCCATCCCTTCGCACATCTTTCTCGTTCCTCCGGCCAGTATTGGTAGAGAAGCAGATGAATGAGCAATTGTAGGAGATAACTATCTACTTTATGTCTCTGTTCGTTCCCCAATGCTTCGATTTCTTCCCTGAGATGTTCCCAATCCAATACATCTGTCTGTCTTTGTCGCAGTTGTTTGGCTGTTTCTTCTAACCAAGCAAGATAGTCTTGTTCGTATAAGTCTTTAGTTGTCATAACCTATCCTCTTTAGCACTGGTCAGGTATTAGGTTTTTATTTTTTTGACGCTTATCTAACCTGAAAAAAGAGGGTTTGCAGGCAGGCACGGATTTCCATTCTATATATAAGTATCTGTCAAGTGCGGGGATTTGTCAAGGTTTTTTTTGGGAAAATCTGCCGGAATTTGGCCGGTAGGATAAGAGATTGTTTCACCTTTGCCTGTGAGCTACAATAAGCAGATGAGCAAGAGGATAGGATTACAGGAGTTTTAACAATGCGGTTACTACGGGTTCAGGTTCCTGACTTTCGAGTGTTAAAGAATATTGATATTAGTTTCGAGAAAGACTTTTTCCCCCAGATATTCCCTATCGGTAGTTTGGTAGGTTGGGTTGAGGCACGAAACCCAACGCCAGTTGCGTAAACACCAATCCAAAGTCAAATTTAATGCGATAATATCCTGAGAAGCCTTTTAGTGCTTCAAGATCGGGGATTTCGGATAGTGATTGAGAATTTCCAATTGCTTCAATACATTTTCTAACTTTTGCAAGAATTTTTTGGTCGTTAATTTTATCTAAATCTATCTTTTTTGAAGCGTTTGGCAATTTGATATTTCATTGAGGCAAACTCTCCAAGAGAGATTGAGACTCTAATTCAGATAAAAATCCTTCTTTTCGAGAATCTTCACAAGCTAAATAAAGGATAAAGTCTTCTAATTCAGAGGAATTATTTTGAAATAAAAGTTGTAGAAAGCCTTGTCGGATTTCTAGTGGTAAGGTTTGAAATAGGTTATAGAAACCTGTGCTAGTTAGCAAAGAATCTGTAATTTCTGTTTGACTCACGGCTGTTTTTTCCTTTTTTACGCAGTCTTTATTTAAATTATATCACCATCAAGCTTTCTAAAAAATCAGCGTTGCCGAAGGCACTGCGAAGCAGACCGCACTTTCAAAAGCCAAAGCAATCGCAATTTTCAAATCAACAAGATGACGGCGATCACACTATTTAATTATCTATGGAATAATCAATACTAATGACTAAACCTGCCAATAATTCTCCCATAACTTGATTGGAAACAACTCCAATTTTATCGATAAATCGTTGCGTTGATAGGCTACGAATCTGTAAAACATTCCTCGCAGAATCTTGATCTAAACCATTGATTTTGTCTTGCACAATTTTGACCATAAAAGGACGATTAATAAATTTATTTTGCCAAGTTGTTAATGGAATCACAATTCTTAAAGCAATCGGACTATATAAATCTGAACTAATAACAACAACAGGACGTTTTTTCCTAATTTCTTGTCCGATGGTTGGCTCAAGGTTAACTTGCCAGATTTCGCCTCGTTTTGGGTTAATCGTCATCGTTTTCTAATCCTTCTCCCTCAATTTATGAAAAGAAATCTAGTTCAGGATCATTATTGACATCTTCAGCCATTTCTTGAATAAGAGGACGTAAAAGTTTATGTCTTTCTGATAGAGAAAGTTTAGCAATTTCTTGTAATAAAGGCAAAGAAGATTGAGCAATATTTTCATTAATAGTATCAATACTTAACATTTTGATTACCCCTAAAATCTTCATTTATCTATTGTACAACAAATCCCGCACTATGAAGACGGTAATATGAGATCGCATTAATAAACATCTGATTACGGTGAATAACAATTAATTTGGTACGTTACATTTCACTAGCGTACCCTACAGGATCACCGACTATACTAACCGGTTGCTTGTCGAGAGCAATTTCAAATAAAAATTCAGGGGCAAAGTCTGCTCCGTTTGGCCATTCTATTGTCCGACTATTGACATATACTTTTTGAAATAAGCTTTGATCTTTTAAGGGTTCAAAGATTTCTCCATACAATTCTTGTTCTAAATCTACAATCCCTTGTATTCCATTATTAAAAGTTAGCTTTAATTGATAGTTATCTAGATATTCCACAGAGACAACATGAAGCCATAGATCCTTTTTATGGAAGGGGATCGATTCTGTTAAGAGGTTTTCTTTGACGTGCATTTTTCCAGTTCTCCAATAGTTCAGATTGGTGTAGATCAAGCCACTCCCATATTAAATTTAGTCCTCTTTTGGGCATTTGACCACAAACTTCACCTGTGTGAATCATTATAACCGCTTCATAATCTTGATACTCGGCATGGATATGAGGCGGATTGTGATCGTTATAGTTCATGGTGATTTTTATTCCATAGAAGCTTGATAGAGTGGGCATGAGTAAGAATAGTAATCAAGGTTGCTTTCTAAAAGTTTGCCCCCTATTGTAAGCGATCGCCCCTCCTTCTCAAAAAATGATCGCCTCTTCCCATCCCCAAAAAGCGATCACACGATGAAAAGAGATTAATTTGTCTAAAAATTTGCTAGACTGGCGGCAATAACGGCTTATTTTAAAGGTGGTAAGTAAATGTGGTGGCAAAGTTCTCGATTAGACCGTATTGAAGCCAATATGGAGCGTATTGATGCAAGAATAGAACGTCTGGCGGAAATCAGTGAGGCAACGAATCGGCGTATTGATCGGTTTGTGGAGGCTACTGCTCAACAAATGGAAGACTCTAAGGCCCGTATTGACCAACTGCAAAAAGGGATGGAACAGCTTCAGCGTGCAGTTGGCTATTTTTTAAGTCAAGACGGCAATTAGCGATCGCAATTCCCCCAAAATTGCTCTATACAGTGCTTAATGCTTTGATTTTCGCTATCTCTGTTTCTAAGTTGGGAAGTTTTTGATTATATTTTTGGGCTGTTTCTAACCATAAATCTTTTACCATCAGTAATTCTTGTAGGGTTTCTTCTAAGGTTTCACCCTGAGCCAAACAGCCAGATAGTGCTGGAATTTCAGCGACAAAACCGCCTTCTTCACAGGGATAAATAATAATTGGATAATTCATCTTTAGTTGTCTCCGATAATTTCAAGGACTCGACGAATATAAACAGATTTTACTTTTTTATTATGAACAGGTATGACCAAAATAATATCATTTCTTTTAAAAATGTGATGGCTACCTGTAATTCGATCAAGGGAAAACCCTTCTAATTCTAGCAGTTTACAAATATCGTTGAATCTTGCGTTATTAGGACTATTCTTGAGTAGTTCTAGTAGTTTATCCCTTTTAGACACGAGTGAATGCCATTCAACAATGAGCTTGAGCAAAAATCCATTTTAACCCAAAAGGAGAAACCTTTTAACAATACACTTGTTCTAGCATAGCGGCAGTGAGAGATTTTTGGCCGTGATAATAGAGACGACGATTAAGACAACCGATCGATTTAACATAGGTAGATAGGGTTCCCAGATCATGGGAAATAATTAAAATGGTCATCCACTGATTCAATTCTTGCAACAGGGAAAAAATACTAGCACGCATTTGGGGATCGACACTGGCAGTGGGTTCATCTAAAATCAAGAGACGGGGTTCTACCGCTAAAGCACGAGCGATATAAACCCGTTGGCGCTGTCCCCCCGAAAGTTCAGCAATCGCTCTTTTTTTCAACGCTAACATTCCCACACTATCTAAAGCTTTATCTACCCTTGCCTCATCTTTTTTACTATAGCCTTGCCAGAGTTTTTTGCTGCTCAATCTCCCCATTTTCACCACCTCACCCACAGTGATGGGAAATGAGCGATCGCATTCGACAAACTGCGGCACATAACCGACTAATTCCCGACCTTTTTCGACACTTTGCCCCAAAATACTGACTTCTCCCCGCCAAGGTTTCATTAATCCCAGTAAAACCTTAAGCAATGTAGTTTTCCCTCCTCCATTCGGGCCGATAATTCCCAGAAAATCCAGTTCTTGAATGGTTAAATTAATATCTTCGAGGATGGGTTCCTGTTCGTAGCCTACCCAGAGATTACTAATGGTAATGATCGTTGACATATACAAACAATTACTGATTTAAAACTGTGGCCATTTTTTGGGAAACTTGTCGCAGGTTTTCACTCCAATTTTCAGCAAAGGCACTGATAGGGATTACCTGTCCCCCAATTTCCCTAGCAATGGTTTCGGCACTTTTCTGGCTAAATTCTGGTTGAGTAAAAATAACTTTTATATTCTCTTTTTTTGCCTGTTTGATTAGTTGACTTAACTGGGCAGCACTCGGTTCATTGCCTTCGATTTGGATCGCAATCATCTCTAAACCGTAATCTTGGGCAAAATAGCCCCATTCAGGATGAAATACCATAAATTTTTTATTTTTGACCCCTGCCAAGTTTTGCCGAATTTCTTGATCTAATGTGTCTAATTCCTGACGGAATTTTTCCAAGTTAGCCCGATAGATGGCTGCCTGACTGGGATCGAGTTGTGCTAGGGTTTGATAAATAGTTTCTGCTTGTGCTTTGACTCGTTTTGGTGATAACCAAATATGGGTATCTAGGGTGTTTTTTCCAGCTTGATGTTTTTCTTCCTTGCTGTGATCATGATCATGATTATGTTCTGCTGTCAAAGGGATTTTATCTACTCCTTGACTGGTATCGACGATTAACATCTGTTGGTTAACACTGTTTAAGCGATCTTTCCAAGCATCTTCTAAGGATACACCGATTTTAAAGTAGGCTTGGGATTGGGCTGTGGTTTTTAATTGTTCCGGTTTTGGTTCATAGGTGTGGGGATCTGTCCCCGGTTGAATCATGGCATTAACACTGACTCTATCACCGCCGATGCGTTTGACGAAATATTCCTGCGGTACGATACTCACTGTCACCTGTAGGGGTGTCTTTGCTTCCTTTTCCTTGACCGAGGAATCGCTACAAGCTGTTAAGCTGGCTATAGTCAGGGTTAAAGCGAGCGCTGTTAACCGGCAATTTTTACCCATGGGATTAACTGAGTCTGATTATGATTCTCATCTTATCACAGTCGCTGAGAATCGTTATCATTCTGAAAATATCTCCGTATAGATGTACTAATTTTTCTGCCTTCGATCTTTTGCTGGCAATTAAAAAATTTTTTCTTGCCAACCAACGCTTGACATGATATTATATAGATAATGGAAAATCCGTGCGCCTGCGACCCCCCTCTTTTCAAGTCAAATAAAGCCCAAAAAAATTAACCCCAAAAAGTAGTCGGTGAACTGAAAACTCACAGCTGATAACTGATACTCGTTAAGACTGCACCGGAGTGCCGGAGTTGGAAGAGCAAGCTTGAGCATTTGTACTAAAACTCCCAAGAGCTTAACTAAAAACCGAGAGCCGATCACCAAAAAATGACTTTTGCCTCCGTTATTCGCAACCTTGAAAAATCGCCCCTAACTGCCGAACTTATCCAAAAACTGGAGAAAAACGGCAATTTAACCCTAACTGGCCTTGCCCGCTTACCGAAAGGATTAATAAGCACAGCTTTCGCCCGTTGTCAAGGAAAAAATCTTGTAATTATCTGTGCCAATCTAGAAGAAGCGGCACGTTGGGCGGCACAATTAGAAGCGATGACGTGGAAAGGTGTTTTCTTTTATCCCACCTCGGAAGCTTGCCCCTACGAGACATTTAATCGGGAATCCGAGATGATTTGGGGACAGATGCAGGTATTATCGACAATCAGTCATCAAGATGCCGGAATTGCGATCGTTACCACCGAAAAGGCCCTGCAGCCCCATTTACCCCCTAGGGAGGTTTTCGAGCAATATAGCGATAATTTGGCGGTAGGAAGGGTTATAGAAGCCAAAAAGCTCGATCTAACCCTAGCTAGATTAGGATATGAACGAGTTGCACTGGTAGAAACCGAAGGACAATGGAGTCGTCGCGGCGATATCGTTGATATTTTCCCAGTTTCGGCAGAATTACCAGTCAGGTTAGAATTTTTCGGCGATGAATTGGAAAAATTGCGAGAATTTGACCCTGCCACCCAAAGATCGCTGGATTCTATCCCCAATCTGCTTCTTACTCCCACTAGCTTTGCGGCGATGATTGCCCCTTCTCTTCCCCCCACAGTGGCCGATTATCTGGGGGCCGAAGAGCGAGAAAAATTAGCTAATGGCATTTATCCAGAGGGAATTGAGCGATTTTTAGGCTTGGCATTCCCTCAAGCTGCCTCTTTATTGGATTATCTCCCCGAAAATAGTCTTATTGCCTTTGATGAACTAGAAAGCTGTCAAGCTAGAAGCGATCGCTGGATAGAATATATTTCGGAACGCTGGCAAGAGATAGAACCAGCTTTACCGCAAATTCACCGTTCTTTTGGCGAATCTCTGCAAATATCGCTCAAATTTACCCATCTCTACCTCTCGGAAATAGACGATCACCTGTCCGAAAATCGCCTTAATCTCTCCAGTCGTCCGATTCCCACCAATCCGGGGCAATTCGCCAAACTAGCGGAAATTTTACGGGGAAAAAGAGAGATTTATAGCGGTATTAAACTAAATAAGTACGCTACATGGTTAATATCTGCCCAACCCTCCCGCACAGTCTCGTTATTACAGGAACACGACTGTCCGGCCCAATTTATCCCCAATCCCCTTGATTTGGGGGCGATCGAGCGCTTAATCATTCAAAACACCGCTACAGCCCTAAAATACTCAGGATTAGCGGAATTAGAAGGTTTTATCCTACCCACCTATCGCATAGTCGTCGTTACCGATCGAGAGTTCTTCGGGCAACATCTTTTAAATACTGCCGGTTACGTCCGCAAACGTCGGCAAGCAGCCTCGGTACAGGTGGATGTGAATAAACTCCGTCCCCTGGATTTTGTAGTACATAAACACCATGGGGTCGGACAGTTTATCAAACTAGAAAAGCAGGAAAGCACAATTGGCGGAGTAGTGCAAGGTCGAGATTATCTGGTTATTAAGTATGCCGATGGATTATTGCGGGTTCCTGCCGATTCTCTTGATAATCTCTCCCGTTATCGTCATACAGGTAGTCAAACGCCCGAATTACATAAAATCTCTGGCAAAGCGTGGGAAGCGACGAAAACCCGCGTCAGGAAGTCGATTAAGAAGTTAGCGGTTGATTTAATCAATATTTACGCCCAACGCGCCCAAAAATCGGGTTTTGCCTATCCTGTGGATAATCCTTGGCAGCGGGAGTTAGAGGATGCTTTTCCCTACCAACCCACTGCGGATCAACTGAAAGCGATACAGGATGTGAAAAGGGATTTAGAAAGCGATCGCCCGATGGATCGCTTAGTCTGTGGGGATGTGGGTTTTGGCAAGACAGAAGTGGCCATTCGTGCTATTTTTAAAGCTGTCACCACGGGTCATAAACAGGTGGCTTTATTAGCACCAACAACGATTTTAACCCAACAACATTATCACACCCTGAAGGAGCGTTTTGCTCCCTATCCCATTAATGTGGGTTTATTAAATCGTTTTCGCACCAATTCCGAGAAAAAAGATATCGTCCAGCGCTTGAAAACGGGGGAATTGGATATAGTGGTGGGGACGCAGTTGTTATTGAGTAAAGCGGTGGAGTTTAAAGATTTAGGGTTATTGGTAATTGATGAAGAACAGCGTTTTGGGGTCAATCAAAAGGAAAAAATTAAGGCTTTTAAAAGTAATATTGATGTCTTAACTTTGAGTGCGACACCGATTCCCCGGACTCTTTATATGTCCCTTTCTGGGGTGCGAGAAATGAGTTTAATTACCACACCTCCTCCCTCTCGTCGTCCCATCCAAACGCACCTTTCTAGTTATAATTCTGATGTGATTAGAACGGCAATTCGCAATGAATTGGATCGGGGGGGACAGATTTTTTATGTAGTACCCAGAATCGAGGGAATTGAAGAAAAAGCGGCAGCAATTCAAGGGATGATTCCGGGTGCTAGAATTGCCATCGGCCATGGTCGTATGGATGAGTCCGAATTAGAGACCACCATGTTAGCTTTTAATAATGGGGAAGCGGATATCTTAGTCTGTACGACTATTGTGGAGTCGGGGTTAGATATTCCCAGAGTTAACACGATTATCATTGAAGATGCCCAAAAATTCGGTTTAGCGCAACTCTATCAACTGCGAGGACGGGTGGGGCGATCGGGAGTACAAGCGCACGCTTGGTTACTTTATCCAGCGAAGGGAGAACTAACAGAAACCGCTCGGGAAAGATTAAAGGCAATTCAAGAATTTACCCAGTTAGGATCGGGGTATCAATTAGCGACTAGGGATCTGGAAATTCGCGGTGCGGGTAACTTATTGGGTGCGGAACAATCGGGACAAATGGAAGCGATCGGTTTTGATCTATATATGGAAATGTTACAGGAAGCTTTGCGGGAAATTCAAGGTCAAGAAATTCCTCAAGTGGAGGATACCCAAATCGATCTGAAATTGACGGCATTTATTCCTAATGATTATATATCCGATCCAGAGCAGAAAATGGATGTTTATCGGGCGATCGCTACTGCCAATTCTCAGAAAACTTTAGGACAAATTGCCGCAGATTTAGTGGATAGATACGGGGCAATTCCTTCACCAGTGGTACAATTATTTAAGGTAATCGAGTTAAAACATCTGGCTAAATCCCTCGGTTTTTCGCGAATTAAACCCGATGGAAAACAGCATATTATCCTAGAAACTCCTATGGAGGAACCAGCGTGGAAATTATTAGAAGAACACCTACCAAAACCTATACAATCACGCTTTGTTTATAGTCCGAAACAGGTGACAGTTAGGGGTTTAGGATTGGTAAAACCACCACAGCAGTTAGATAGTTTATTGGAGTGGTTAGCTAAATGTAAAGATGGCCTACCGACGGGAATTAGACTGGGAGGTTCACTCTAGATCTTTGCCGGGGTGTGTCAGGAATATCACTACTACCGAATCACCACCGGAAGTGTTAGGGGATGATTTTATTAAAGTTCCCCGTTGATCACAGATTTACTATCAGGGTAAATTTTTTAGTTATTCCTCTTATTCGTGCCGATTGGGCGGCACAACGTATTCAAGGATTATCTTTAAAAAAAGCCGTCATTAGACCTCTTGCAAAAGTCTTAAGTCGATCCTTGTACAGCAACATTTTTGAAGATTATCAACTACTAATAAATAATTAACTGAAAGTCCCTCCCATTATTGTTTCTATCGTTTGTTATTAACGACGTTTTTGCTGCTAATGACAATAAAACTTTCATCAAAGAGTTTGATTATCCACTGCTTGGACTGGGGATGATGTGGGAGCGTTTTCAAGAAAAATTAGAAGCACAAAGTTGTCCAGTTTTGCTAGACACGAAAGTCATTAAAGTAAAAAGAAAGGGTCAAACAACATTTACTGGTGATTCAAAACTATGTGGATAGTTTTGAAAATCTGCAATCTGTGGGCAGAAATGAAATGCACCGCTATAATAATCAAGACCATTCGATGTTATCAGCCATCCTAGCCGCCGAGAATATTATTAGGGCTAATCATAACCCTTGGAAAGTCAATACCGAGCGTTCTTACCATGAGGAATTTACGACGAAATCTGACGGGTGCATCTCACTTTTGAAACCTAAGCACAAATTTATTGCTTAAGTAAGCTTTAAGCAAACAGCCTCTTCATAGGAATCGCCTTCGCCATTTTTGATCAATAAAGTCTGGAAATCCTACTAGATAGCAGTTGTCCTCTTCTGACCATTGAATAATTATTGTATATTTAAGTTGATTCATTTTCTTGTTTCCTTTTGACCTCTTAGATGGCGTTTAAAACTTCTTCTTCTAAAAAAATTTTAGCAGCTGAGCTATCTTTCTCTGAAAGGGTCATTCTTCCTTCATATAAAGTATGAAAAAGCTCATTCTTCTTCTAAACTTAATCCTAACGCCTGTAAGCGTTCCGCTAGTCGATCCGCACGTTTTTTTTCTCTATCAGCGCGTTTCTTTTCCTTATCGGCACGTTTCTTTTCTTGATTAGCACGCTGTTTTTCTTGACGCATTTGAGACTCTAACTCAACAGTTGTTAAAAATTTCTCTCCATCGGGACGATACAATTCCAAACTAGATTTATCCCAGATAAAACGCACACCCAAACGGGGACTTATCCAATCATTGATGGGGATAATTTCTCTTAATTTTTCTCCCTGTCTTTGCCAACCTTGTAAACGACAGCGCATCGGGTTATATAAGTAGTATTCTTCTACACTATATGTGTCATAAAACTCTAATTTTCGACTCATTTCTGCTTTTGTATTCTTCGGTGATAGAATTTCAAAAACCACTTGAGGAGCGATATTTTCTTCCTGCCATTGACGATAGGAACCTCTCCGTCCTTTGGGACGGCCAAAGACTACCATCACATCAGGAGCAACTGGTGAAACCAAAGTAGAACGCAGAGGATACCAGAGTAAATCTCCAGCAATAAACACCTTAGGGTCATTGGCAAAGATAATCTCTAAATTCTCCTTAATTTTGACAATCCACTCATATTGTTCGGTATTATCTGCCATCGGTTGACCATCGCTATCAGGGAAAAGAAGATCGTCGTCAATATCAAGATAACTAACCATTGTCTTTGGATTTTAATAGATGGTTGTTTTCTGATTCTAGCAAGATAATGATGAATGATGAATTAGGAATTGGGGAGATGGGGTAATGGGGGTGTGGGGAGAAAAAGGTCTTAAGCGGCGGTTATATCTAGTAGAATCTATATTTATCAAAAAGTTAATTGACTAGAATCTATAAAGACGCTAGGATTGATGGTAACAAATAGTTGTTATTGAAAAGGGAATAAGAACTTGATACAGGCAACCCTGCACCAGTTAAGGGTTTTCGAGGCTACCGCTCGACACAGTAGCTTCACCAAGGCGGCCGAGGAGTTATTTATCACTCAACCTACCGTCTCAACCCAAGTCAAACAACTCACAAAAGCCGTGGGTTTACCGCTATTCGAGCAAATTGGCAAACGTTTATTTTTAACCGAAGCGGGTAAGGAATTACTGTTCACCTGTCAAGAGATTTTTGATAAATTGGATAACTTTCAGATGAAAGTGGCCGATATTAAGGGAACTAGACAGGGAAAGCTGACTTTAGGCGTGATTACTACCGCTAAATACTTTGTGCCGCGATTACTGGGGGCATTCTGTCAACAGTATCCCGGCATTGACATCGCCCTGCAAGTGACTAATCATCAGAAACTGCAAGAGCGAATGTTAAACAACGAGGATGACCTCTATATTCTCAGTCAACCGCCGGAAGAAGTGGAACTTTGTTCTCAGTCTTTTCTGGAAAATCCCCTAGTGGTGGTGGCGCGACAAGATCATCCATTGGTGGGCCAAAAAAATCTCCCCCTTGAGTGCCTCAACCATCAACCTTTTATTATGCGCGAATCGGGATCCGGAACCAGGCAAGCGGTACAAAAATTATTTAATCTCCACGATATTAAGGTGAAGGTGCGCTTGGAATTAGGCAGTAACGAAGCTATTAAACAGGCTATTTCCGGCGGTTTGGGAATATCGGTACTATCTAAGCATACTCTCATCTCGGAAGGGGAAAACGGAGAATTAGCCATCCTCGACGTGGAACAGTTTCCGATTCAGCGCCATTGGTACGTTTGTTACCTGGCCGGAAAACAACTTTCCGTGATTGCCGATGCTTTTTTAAAATACCTGCTGGAAGCTAGTCAAACCATCCCCATTCATGCCCCGTTAAAAAATGATCACAGCTTATTAGTGACCCATTAAACCTTAAACTTTAATTCAGGATCATTTTTCTTCTTGAGGTGGTTATATGTTCGAGTCCTTCAGCCAGACTATCTGGTTGGTACCTCTTTACGCCTTTGCGGGCGCACTTCTCGCTCTACCCTGGTCTCCCGGTATTATCCGGCAAACCGGCCCGCGACCAGCCGGTTATCTGAACTTAATCATGACTTTCTTGGCTTTTTTCCATAGCCTTTTTGCTTTAATCGCCGTTTGGGGTCGTCCGCCGCAATCTATAGCATTTAATTGGCTAAATGCCGCAGATTTAAGCATATCTTTAGATGTGCAGATTTCGGCTGTTAATATCGGGGCTTTACTGCTAATTACCAGCTTAAACCTCGCCGCTCAGGTATATGCGATCGCCTACCTAGAAATGGATTGGGGTTGGGCAAGGTTTTATTCTCTCGTCGCTCTCTTTGAAGGGGGTATGTGCGCCCTCGTTATCTGTAATTCGCTATTTTTCAGCTATTGTGTGCTAGAAGTTCTCACCCTCGGCACTTATCTGCTAATTGGTTTCTGGTTCAATCAATCTCTGGTGGTGACGGGGGCGCGGGATGCTTTTCTGACTAAACGGATTGGCGATTTAATCCTGTTGATGGGAGTGGTGGCCCTTTTACCCCTGGCGGGAACCTGGAACTTTGACCAATTGGCACAATGGGCGGCTACAGCCAATTTAAACCCCAATGTGGCCAATTTACTCTGTTTAGCCCTGATTGCCGGTCCGATGGGCAAATGCGCTCAATTTCCCCTGCATTTATGGCTAGATGAGGCGATGGAGGGACCGATGCCGGCGACAATTCTGCGGAATACCGTCGTCGTTTCCACTGGTGCTTGGTTATTGGTGAAATTAGAGCCGGTGCTACAATTATCGCCCTTAACCTTGCAGGTAATGATCATTGTTGGCTCTGTCACTGCTATCGGTGCGGGTTTAATTGCGATCGCACAGATCGATGTCAAGCGCTCCCTTTCCTATTCCGTCAGCGCCTACATGGGACTGATTTTTATCGCTGTGGCCACCGGACAAACGCAAACCGCTTTAGTCTTACTCTTCACTTATGCGATCGCCATGTCCCTGTTAGTCATGGTGGTGGGTAACATCATTTGGAATAATATCAGCCAAGATTTAAGCCAATACGGCGGTTTATGGTCCCGTCGTCCCGTTTCTGGTATTTGTTATCTCGTCGGGGCCGCTAGTTTAGTCGCACTGCCTCCCTTTGGTGGTTTTTGGGCATTAGCGCGCATGGGCGATCGCCTCGCAGAAGTCAGTGGTTTACTGTTATTAGTGCTATTGTTGGTCAATGCCTTAACTGCCTTTAGTGTCACTAGAGAATTTTGCGTTTTCTTTGGCGGTAAAATCAAACCGATGACCCTGCGCTCTCCGGAAGCTCTTTGGCCCTTAGTTATCCCCATGACTGTGACCATGGGTTTCGCCCTTCATCTGCCGATTTTATTGGCGCAATGGCATTTATTACCAAGTAACTTAAATCTGGGAGTGGCTTTTCTCTTGGTGCTTTCCACTGCTGCGGGCGTAATTCCGGCAGCCTATGTTTACCTGAATGAAAATATCTCCAAACCGATCGTTTTTCAACCGAAAGCCGTTCAAGATTTCTTTGCCAACGACCTTTATACGGCCCAATTGTATAAAGTTACCATCGTTTTTGTCGTCGGATTAATCTCGCAAATTATTAACTGGATCGATACCTTTCTGGTGGATGGCATCGTTAATCTGGTGGGATTAGCCACGGTTTTTGGTGGTCAGAGTTTGAAATATAACGTCTCGGGCCAAACCCAATTTTACTTTCTGTCGATTATTTTGGGGGTCGCTTTGATTGGTTTTATCATCTGCTGGCCCCTACTATCACAGATTTCTCTAGTTTTCAGTTAAAGATTTGATAACTTAGGCTTTTCTTTAGCATCCCCGGCCCTGACAATAGGATTTGTCCTGATTAATGGAAACAACTACCGATGTTCAATACCTCTCGTCGCCAATTAATCCGTTATGGGGGTGGTTTTTTGGGAACTGGTCTAGCCGCTACTATTTTAGGCTCGCAATTGTCCCAAACTAACGCCCAAACTGCTGTTAATTCTGAGCCATGGCTAATTGCTCAAAATAAAGGATTGACCCCCGACCAAGCTTTAACTATGCTCATGGAAGGCAATCAACGTTTCTGGGAACGAAGACAAAAAAGTCCTAACCGCGATCAAGCTCGACTCACAGAAGTGGCCGAAAGTCAAGCCCCTTTTGCGGCAATTTTGGGCTGTGCCGATTCTCGCGTACCAGCAGAAATCGTTTTTGATCGCGGATTAGGAGACCTATTTGTTTGTCGGGTAGCGGGAAATTTAGCCACTTCCGAAGAAATTGGTAGTCTAGAATTCGGCACGTTGGTGTTAGGAGCTAAGGTAATTGTTGTTCTCGGCCATTCCCGTTGTGGAGCGGTAAAAGCCACCATTGAAGGGGGTCGTTTTCCTGGACAAATCGGTCGTTTAATCGATGGCCTACAGGTGGGAGTTGAGCGGGCCGAAAGACAACCCGGTTCTAACAAACTTGAGCGAGCGATTAAAGCCAATGTTAACTATCAAGTAGAGAAATTAGGCAAGTCTACGGTAATGGGTGATTTAGTAGACAAAAAACAATTAAAAATTGTCGGAGCCTACTATGATCTCGATAGCGGCAAAGTGAGTTTAATTTAGTCAATTCCCGATTAGTCATCGTGTTGGTTGGCTAATCGTTTTTCTCATCCCAGTCATTATAAATTCGATCGATACCAATATGCTCAGTACCCTGCTTTGGTTGCCAATAATTGGAGCAATTATTGTCGGTCTTTTCCCCGATAAATTCGCTCCAGCAAAATTACGTCAAATTACCCTCTTTTTTGTTGCTGCCGTCTTCTTGTGGTCTTTATATCTGCTGACCCAATATAACTTAACCAGCAATGGCTTTCAATTTTCTGAATACCGCGAATGGGCAAAACCAATCGGTTTAAGTTATAACCTCGGAGTCGATGGTTTGTCCTTACCGTTAATTATTTTAAACTGTTTCTTGACAGGAATAGCTATCTATAGTACCGAAGAAAAACTAGAGCGTCCCCGACTTTATTACATCCTAATCCTCCTGATTAACGCCGGGGTTTCTGGGGCATTAATGGCCAAAAACCTGCTGCTGTTCATCGTTTTCTATGAACTAGAATTAATCCCCTTTTATCTGATGATTGCTATCTGGGGAGGCGAAAAACGTGGCTATGCTTCGATTAAATTCCTTCTCTACACTGCTGTCTCTGGGTTATTAGTCCTAGCGGCATTTTTAGGCATAGGTTTCCTCAATGGTGGCACTTTTGACTATTCCTCCCTCTCCACCGCCGATTTCTCCCAAAAAACCCAATTACTGCTCTTAACTCTGCTGTTAGTGGGATTTGGCATCAAAATACCCCTCGTACCTCTCCATACTTGGCTACCGGATGCCTATACGGAAGCTTCCCCCGCTACAGCAATTTTATTAGGTGGTATTCTCGCTAAACTCGGCACTTATGGCTTAGTTCGCTTTGGTCTGCAATTATTCCCAGAAACTTGGTCTTTAATCGCCTCCGGACTGGCAATTATCGGCGTTATTAGCGTTATTTACGGGGCCTTGAGCGCTATTGCCCAAAAAGACATTAAACGCATGGTGGCCTACAGTTCGATCGGTCACATGGGCTATATACTGGTAGCAGCCGCCGCCGGCACGGGTTTAAGCGTCCTTGGTGCCGTCGCGCAAATGATTAGCCACGGTCTGATTCTCGCCCTTTTATTTTATCTGGTGGGCATTGTCGAACGCAAAGCCGGAACCAGAGATTTAGACGTTTTAAACGGTTTAATGAACCCAATTCGCGGTTTACCCCTGGTTAGCGCTCTGTTAATTCTCGCCGGTATGGCCAGCGCTGGTATCCCCGGATTAGTAGGATTTGTGGCGGAATTTATCGTTTTTCAGGGTAGTTTCTCCCGTTTTCCCGTGCAGACGGTTCTCTGCATCATCGCTTCCGGTTTAACGGCGGTTTACTTTGTTATCCTGCTTAATCGCACCTGTTTTGGCAAATTGGATAATAAACTTGCCTACTATCCCAAAGTCTTGAAATCGGAAACTATTCCCGCTTTTGTCCTAATGGTATTAATCGTCTTTTTGGGTATTCAACCCAATTATTTAGTCCGTTGGATTGAACCGACCACTAACTCGATGGTTGCCAGCTTATCGGGACAAGCAAAACCTAGTTTTGTGTTCCAAAAATCTCCGCAAAAGTCCCCAAAAACCAACTGGTTTAATCGGGGTAAATATTTGAGTAATAGTTAGTTATCCCTCACTGTTTCCGAATTATTGTTACCGTTGCTAATTACTTTACCTAAAACTATGACTGGGACATTAATCAAAGCCAAAATTCCCCCTTCTACTCACGAATTCGCCAACATTATCCACCGGTTAGAAGCGGGTGGCTCCATGTTACCGGATACTCCCGAAAACCTGATGCAAATTATCGGCATTTATAAAGCTTATGCCGTACCGATGGATTTTTATTGGCGAGATCTGCTCTATATTGCCGAACGAGTTTTCCTCGATCCTTTGCCCTTTTTTAAATATTTTCTGCCCCAAGAATACCTAGACCTACAAAATCATTACGCTGGCGATAATGCCGATTTACGCATCTGGCGCGGCACGGGTTCTGCTCACCCTGAATTGTTAGAATTTATGGATAAAGGTAAAACCCGAAAAATGCCCAAATTAATCCATCATCTTTGGCATGATCGCATTAATATGGAATTTGCCGAAGCCTGTATGCAAGCCATGTTATGGCATGGCCGCGATATGGGTTGGGGTTTATTTGATGCCTATCTTGATTCAGAAGAATATCGCCAAAATGCCGACCGCGCTATTAAGGCCTATTTCAAGAAAAACCCCGTGATGATGAAACTTTATGACCTGTTCCCTGATATGTTCTTAGAACAGGTGCGGATGATGTCCTATTACTCTAATTTAGGACTATTCTGGGAAGTGATGGCTCCAGTATTTTTTGAGATGTCTGATATCTACGATGAAGGCGGGTTTAAAGGTGTTCCCGATGCCATGAATTTCCTCGTTAATGGCATTTTTGCCATCGCTGGCCGGCCAATTTATCATCACGTTTATATTGATGGTCAATGCTACGAAATTATCCCCAAATCAAAGGCTTTTACTTGGCTTTATGAAGCGGCTTTACCCTATGTAGAAGCGGTCTTTTATCGTACTGCTCCCTTCCGGGGTACAAAGTCCTATAATGCCCAAGCAAAACAGGTTCCCGACCAACAAAAAGACTTTCACTATGGTATTCTTTACGCGGATGTTTTCCCCGTGGGTACTGCGGGAATTCCCCCGACGTTGTTAATGGATGATATGTATCATTTTTTACCCCAATATCTGATTGATTACTATCAGCAACACTGCCGGGGGGAAGACGATATTTTGATTCAATTGGGTATTACTTTCCAGCGTTCGATGTATAATGTGACTTCGGCAGTTATTCAAGCTCTACGCACTGCTTTACTCTATCCCCTCGACGATCCTAATCCCAAACATTTACTCAAAAATCGTCAATTTTTTGAGGCACAAATGGACAGATTTAAACGACCCGAAGCACGTCTTAGAGATATCCAAAATCCTAATTATCGTTGAGGTTTTTTGATTACTTTTTTGGTGGGTTTATAGCCCACCTTTTTTGATATAATGAAATGACGGACACCCAACCTCAAAAAAGATGACCACTTTTCCCATCATCGACAATAACGAGTCCTGTGCGGATGAGGTAAAATTTCCCCCCAGGGATATCTGGAGTGAGGAACCCCCTTTGGAAAGCTACGCTCATTTACAACAAATTCTGATTTTACTTCAGTCTTTAGAATGGTTATGGCAAGATCGTAATGATTATTTTGCCGCCGCTAATTTAACCATTTATTATAGTCCTAATCAGAAAAAATCCGAGGATTTTCGCGGCCCAGATTTTTTTGTCGTTTTGGGAACAGAAAGACGCTTAGATCGAAAAAGTTGGGTAGTTTGGGGAGAAGGGGGCAAATATCCCGATGTTATCGTGGAGATTCTTTCTCCTAGTACCGCCAAAGTAGATCGCGGCCAGAAAAAACAAATTTATCAAGATATTTTTCGCACTCCCGATTATTTTTGGTTCGATCCTGAAACCTTAGAATTGCAAGGATTTCGGCTAATGGAAGGGCAATATCAAGCAATTGAGCCGACAGACCGAGGTTGGTTATGGAGCGATCGCTTAGGCTTATTTCTGGGTATTTATCAACAACAATTACGCTATTTTAATAGGGAGGGGGAATTAATTCCTACCCCCGCAGAAGTGGCTAAACAGGAACGTCAAGAGAAGGTTTTAGCTTTACAACAAATAGAACAGTTAAAATTGCGTTTACGGGAGTTAGGAGCCGATTTAGAAGGTATTTAAAGCCAGTTTTTTTCACTAGAAACAGGGAAATTTCCCGTAAATTCTCCTACCCCTAACACCTCATACTAAATCCAGTTATTAAAGACTGATTATTTATTCCCCCTTTTGCCTCTTGCCTGACTGGGAGTCACAAGTCTAAGCTAAGAATAGCTGGCCAACCCGTCCCGACCACCAGATAAATTATAGAATGAACGACCCTCACGCTAATTCGACCGCTCAATCCTCAGAAGAGACAATAGATGAAACCAATTGGGTAGATCTGGGGGAGGAAGGGAAACCCCTAGATAAACCCACTGCTAAACCTATGCAACCATCTCCCCTCAAGTCTATCTCTACTCTGATCACGGTGGAGACGGCTTTTTTGGCCAGTGCTACCAGTTTAATCTGGTTAATTGATTATTATTTTCCCCTCGGACCGTTATTAAGGGTTTTCTTCCCGATTCCTATCGCTTTAGCCTATTTACGTTGGGGCGCTCGTTGTGCCTGGATGACAGCATTAGTTTCTAGTTTACTGTTGTCGGTGTTGATGGGACCGACTCGCAGTATTGTCTTTTTGATTCCCCACGGCTTGATGGGGGTACA
Organism: Microcystis novacekii Mn_MB_F_20050700_S1; assembly: GCA_007096045.1. Classification (GTDB taxonomy): domain Bacteria; phylum Cyanobacteriota; class Cyanobacteriia; order Cyanobacteriales; family Microcystaceae; genus Microcystis; species Microcystis novacekii. The sequence goes on from SFAU01000114.1 coordinate 29,063, forward strand.
ATTGGGGCTATGCTGGCGCCGGGGTGCGCGCTGGGAATTTTCTATCTTGACTGGGGGACTGTTGGGTGCTTTTGGTTTATTCTTTCGTTTTTGGCTGTTTTCAATTCTTTTAGGCGAAAATCTCTGGTTATATGTGATTACCCAAGCGACTAATTTTATTGATTGGATTTTTACCCAGTTAGGGATTCTCGCTAAACCGACGCTCCTACAAGTGCAATCGGTAGCAGTTGTGGGTATATTTGTCAATAGTTTATTATACTTATTTGCCGTGCATTTAGTGGCGTTATTAGTTCTTGATCGCCTCGGTAATCCGATTTCTCGTCCACCCAAATGGGTGCAGGTCATACTAGATTATGAATGATTATTTAGCGCTTTATCGTCAGTATCTCCAGTCAATTAATCCGGCACTGGATGGAGAGTTTTTAATCGCGGAAAATCTATCTACTAATTGGGATGAACCGGAAACGGCTTTAGATTTTCATAACTGTGCGGTGATGGCTTTAATTGAAGCGGAAAATTCCCCAATGCGATCGATGTATGTGGAGATGGCTTTTCAATCTCTGCAAAGAGTCCTAGAAATGGCGGTTTATCCCCTCGCTACTGCCCATTTAGCTTTAGTTTATTATCTAGTAGGCGATCGAGATTTAGCTGCACAAAATGCTTTTAATGCTTTCGTCCAAGTGCTATCATCGGTTAATGCTAATTATCCCCTGGGTTTAATTTACTATTTTCCTGCCCATAACCGACAGGAATTATTAAGGGATTTATTGGAGACCGCTAGTTATAACGAGCAAACCTTGTTCTTATCTACAGAAATATTATATCGCTCATCCTTGGCTTTTTATAATCAAAATGGGGTAAGATTTTTGGAATTAGCTAATCATGTTAACCCCAATTCCTGTCATCTCAATCGTCAATTAGGTATCGCCAAATTAATTAATCAACAGCTAGAAGGTTTATTTCATCTCCATCGCGCCGTTAATCTCGATCCGGAAGATGCCGACAATTTGCAAGCCCTTTATTTAGCCTATCGGGGATTAGGACAACAACAATTAGCTAATTTTTGGTTAGAAACAGCGAAAGTAACGGGGAAAAGTTGGACAAATTTAGATGTAAATCAGCCCTTTACCTATCTAGATTTTGAGCGGGATATTACCCTAGCTGTAGAAGCAAGTTTTCGCAGTTTTGTCACGGGAGTTTTACTCGCCCAAGGGGATTGGTTTGAAGCAGAAATGGAATTTTGGCGCCATAGTATTAGGGAAGGAATGACGGTTATTGATGTGGGAGCAAATGCCGGAGTTTATACTTTTAGTGCCGCTCATCGAGTCGGAAAAACGGGAAAAGCTATCGCTATCGAACCTTTTTCCCAATGTATCCAGTTACTAGAAGAAACCTGTCGGGTTAATCAATTTTCTTGGGTTTATCCCTGTGGAGGAGCGGCCAGTAATCAAGGGGGAAATGTTTATTTATCCCTGTATCAAGCTAGTGAATTAAATGAAGTCGTTACCGATGCAACCCAATTAAAGTCAGACAATTACGAACCAGTTCCCTGTTTTACCCTCGATAGTTTAATTGATACTTATCAGTTAAAAAGAGTAGATTTACTTAAAATTGATGCGGAAGGCCACGAATTACCGGTTTTAGAAGGTAGTCAACTTTTAATTGAGCGTTTTGCCCCGATTATTCTCTACGAAAATATTGCCGCTAATCAAGGCAGTAATTTAGCCGCGGCCCGATGGTTAAAGGGGAAAGGTTATCGACTATACCGTTATCGTCCCTACCTGCAAGAATTGCTAGAAATCGAGTCAGAAGCCGATTTACAGGGAATTTTGAACGTTATCGCCTTGCCCGAACGGGAATTAAGGGATTAAGGAAACCGTCAATCCGGTCATCTCATGAATAATCCTAGCTGGACTAGCGGGTTAATTAATTCTTTAGAAAGCCAAAAGGAGATAAAAAGGGAATTTTAGCCTAAAAAGTCAGCTATATAGCTTTTTAGGTCTATTTTATTGCCTATCATTGCTCCTGACTCCTTTCTTGCCCCGAAAAATTTATCTTGGTCAGGGGATCATCATCTTGTCAGAGAGTGACCGAGTGAGTTATAGTCGTCTATAAGACTCGATTAAAGCATTTCTTAAAAGAATCGTGGTTTTTGGAAAATCGAAAAGTGCGCTATTTTTCCCGTCCACAGAAACCTGTTGCCGAGGGGAGTAACTCAAAAACTCCTTTTTTCCTAGATTCTGATAGACAGAACTGGCGGAAACGGATAAAGAATGCTGTTATCGAGCAAGACTCAGGGATTAATTGAAAATCTCGTCTCTTGGCTGTGCTTGTCTAATTGTGGGTCAAGCCGGCACTTGCCAAACAGACTTAAAAACTGAAACCAAGACTCAGTTCCCATGTCTGAGAGGCAGATGAACATCAAGATGAGGCTTTAACGATGCGGACTCATCTTCTTAGAACTTTCTTAACAAGACCAGATTTCCAGAAGTAGCCTCAAAGCATAGACAAATAGCCCATGGTCAGTCGCTTTTGAAACCGAAAGATTGAGGAAATTGAATGCCAAAACAAATAATCATAGCCGAACAACACCATATAGCGGCTGTTTTTTGGGAAGATCAAATTCAGGAATTAGTTGTAGCCACAGGTAATCAGCAGGTGGCCGACATCTATCTAGGATTAGTAGAAAATGTCATCCCCGGGATAGATGCAGCCTTCGTCAATATTGGCGATGCGGAACGCAATGGCTTTATCCATGTCACCGACCTGGGCCCCTTAAGACTGAAAAAAACCGCCGGTGCTATCACGGAATTACTGGCCCCCCAGCAAAAAGTGCTGGTACAGGTAATGAAAGAACCCACCGGCAACAAGGGTCCGCGACTAACGGGAAATGTCACTCTCCCTGGCCGTTATCTGGTATTGATGCCCAATGGTCGCGGGGTGAATCTTTCCCGTCGCATCCGCAGTGAAGACGAGCGCTCCCGTTTACGAGCTTTAGGGATTTTGGTCAAACCGGCGGGGATGGGGTTGCTGGTACGCACCGAGGCCGAAGGCAAAGCGGAAGAGGCGATTATCGAGGATTTGGAATTTCTGCAAAAACAGTGGGAGAGTATCCAACAGATGGCCGTCAGCACCCGGGCCCCGGCCCTGCTTAACCGCGATGATGACTTTATTCAAAGGGTGTTGCGGGATATGTACAGTGCCGATGTCAATCGCATTGTTGTGGATAACCCGATGGCGGTAAAACGAGTTAAACAGCAATTGACGAACTGGGGCGGCGGCAAAGCTCTCGAAGGGGTTTATATCGACTCCCATCGGGAAACCCAGCCAATTCTCGACTATTTCCGGGTTAACGCCGCCATTCGCGAGGCCCTGAAACCCCGGGTTGATTTACCCTCTGGCGGCTACATTATCATCGAACCGACGGAAGCTTTAACGGTAATTGATGTTAACTCCGGTTCCTTTACCCGTTCGGCCACGGCCCGGGAAACCGTACTCTGGACTAATAGCGAGGCCGCCACAGAAATCGCCCGACAACTGCGCTTGAGAAATATCGGCGGTGTGGTGGTGGTGGACTTCATCGATATGGATTCCCGTCGCGACCAGTTGAAACTGTTGGAATTGTTTAATAAGGCCCTGAAAAGCGATAAGGCCCGGCCCCAGATTGCCCAATTATCGGAATTGGGGTTAGTGGAATTAACTCGTAAGCGTCAGGGGAAAAACATTTATGAATTATTCGGCAAAACCTGTGACCATTGCGGCGGACTGGGCCATTTAGCCCATCTACCCGGAGAAGGCAACGCCATCGCCTTAGAAACCCCCACCCTTAGCCGCGCGGAAAAAGAAACCCTTGTCGTTGCTCCAACTAATACAAAAGTTCTACCCGATAAGAGCGTTCCTAGCGTTGCGGCGGCCGAACCCTATCTAGAAGTTTTCTCCGAATTTGAGGCCGAAGAAAACGCCCAAGAGATGGATCTTTCCTTCCATCCCAACTATCAAGAACAGGTTAATAATTCTCGTCGTCGTCGCCGTCGTCGTCCCTCGGAACTGTTACTAAAAGAGGAACGGAGCGAAAAAGCCTCTACTAACGGTGTTAACAACGAAATCGAGCCAGAATCAGAACCCCAACGCCTTGAGGAAAAACGAGAACGCCCCACCCGTCTATCGAAACGGGGAGAAGATGCCGGCGCAGGCAAAAATATCCCCGTCAGCGAACGGGAGCGTGTTTCCGTGGAAATGACCCCCGTAGAACAGGAAGTTTATTCTTTAATGGGCATTTCTCCCCTGATTCTGGTGGATAAGGAGTTTAAAGACCCGAAATCGGTGATTGTTTCCGTGAAACTGGCAGGGGAAAGAGAAGTGGAAAACCCAGAAACGTCTGCCATCCCTGAAATATCCTTGATTCCTACCCCAGAAGCTGAGGTCGCACCAGTCGAAGGGATGGAAACCGGCGAGAAAGCCGAAAATCGTCCCCTGGTGCGCCGTCGTCGTCGTCCCACCACTAGCGAAGTTGGTCAGGAAATCAGCCAAGAAGCTAGTCCGCCACTGACTTTTACCCCCGAACCGATTACTCCAGAAACTCCAGTTTTTCTGGGCGAATTCATTCCTTTCGAGACCCCGGTGAGCGCCGAGGTGACAGAGGAGCCACAAATAGAGGCTGAAACCACGGTGCTGCGTCGTCGTCGTCGTCGTCGTTCCTCCGCCACTGCCGATGAGTCATGAGCGCAGAACCCTTAATTGCCGGTGTCGATGAAGTGGGGCGCGGGGCTTTATTTGGCCCCGTGGTGGCGGCGGTAGTGGTCACTGTCCCCTCTGGTTTTCCGCAGCTGTGGGAGTTGGGGGTAAAAGATAGTAAGCAACTTAGCCCCCAAAAACGGCAACAATTGAGCCAGCAAATACAACGGGATTTTGTTTGTCGCATCGGTTATGCTACGGTGAAAGAGATCGATCGCTTGAATATTTTTCATGCCTCTCTACTGGCAATGAGCAGAGCGATCGGGAAATTACCCCTTTCCCCCAGTCTCTGTTTGATCGATGGCAAGCACATTATTAAAGATTTGTCAATCCCCCAAAAGGCGGTAATTCAGGGAGACCAACAATCGCCAGTAATTGCGGCGGCTAGCATCGTGGCCAAAGTCTGGCGCGATGACTTAATTACTCGTTGGCACGGACGCTATCCCGATTATGGACTCCCTCGTCACAAGGGTTATGGCACTGCTCAACACCTAGAAGCGATTGGCAACCATGGGGTGACTTCTCAGCACCGGCTCTCTTTTCGTCCCTGTCAATACTAACTGAATGTCAGCAGAAGTCCCTCGCTTGAACGCGATGGGACGGGGCTGTGGGGCGAAGTAATTCGCCCCAGGGTTCCCCTCATGAATGCTGACTTTGTATATAGACAATTCTCAAAAACCGATGCTATAATGAATGGCTCTTGACCACTATTCCTTAAGCGATAACCGATGCCTGGGTCGGGAAGGTAAGACTTGCTATATTTCGAGGTAGAAAGCACATCCCATTGAAGCAGCAAGCTCTCAACGACCTTGAAGTAGTTCACAGAATAACTCCACCGTCCACGGGTAAAACCACACCTGTCATATAGGGGTTGATAATCAAACTCAATACTGCTAGGGCGACTTCTTCGGGTTGCCCTAAATGTTCGACAGGTAGAGCAGAAACCGCCCATTTGCTCAGGTCCGAGCGTTCTGAATCACTTTGACTGCTCCAGATACTTGTATCTTCTATTAATCCGGGGGCAACAACGTTAACGCGAATAGGAGCGATTTCTAGGGCGAGGGCGCGTCCAAATACGGCTACGGCACTATTAGCGGCGGCTATGACGGAAATTCCGCCCATTTTGGAATATTTGAACATACTGACGCTTGATGTCAGGGTAATAGAACCGTCCTTGGCCAAAGTTTTCAGGGAGCCACGCACTGCCAAAAAGGTTCCCCAGAATTTCTCCATACCTCCCCGGGCCGTTTCTGCGGTCATTTCGGTTAATAAAGCTCGCGGCATATTTCTGTCTCCCAGAGAGGTGACTACTAAATGGTCAAAGTTGCCAATTTCTGCAAAAAAGGCATTAACAGAATCTTCTTGTAAAAAATTAACAGTTTTGGCTTCAATCTCCCCAGAAATTAGGGCAACAGCGGCAGCTAATTTCTCTTGAGAAGCATGGGAAAGCACGACTTTTGCCCCCAAGGAGAGCAATTTTTCCGCAATCGCTAGGTCAATCCCGGAGCTTGCACCAATAATAACGACTTTTTTACCCGATAAGGAATCAAACATTTTTTGTCTCCAAAAATTTAAGAAAAACTTACTGACAACTATTACAGTATATTAACTGGCTTCTGGGCAGCAACTAACCAATAAGTTATGGACGAGGAACTTAGCAAATTATCCAGAGCCTTAATGTTTAAATTATAGGTTTCTTCGTCTAATTTTCCTGATTGCAAATCCTCTGTTAACCAAGACTTAAGATAGCGAAAATGTCTGAACCAGCACTCCTCCGTCACCTCGACAAATTTAACATCTTTAAACCCTGCCTGTTGATAAAGATTTTGATACTCTGCAATATCTTTGACCCTGTTCGCTTGGGGAACTGTCCAATCTCCCAAAATTTCTGTTGTGGCAAAACTCAGATCTGAGAGAATTAAGGTTCCCCCCGGCTTTAATACTCGCCAAGCTTCTTGCAAGAATTGCTGCCTGGTATTAAAATAAAAAGCCGCTTCTACACAAATAATTTGCTCAAAAGAATCATCGGCAAAATCCATATCTACCGCATCCATTAACAGAAATTTACCCTCGGGAAAATTCACAAGACTTCTGGCAATTTGTGTCGGAGAAATGTTAATCCCTACAATTGCTGTCAATGGATAATATTTGAGAAGATAATCAGTAGTTGCTCCTAACCCACAGCCAACGTCAAGAATCATTCCCTGTTGGTTGGGAATAAATTCTAAAAGTTTCTCCATTAAAGTACAAGATGCCTCCTGTTGATCTTGAGTATGGGAGAGCCAATAACCGACATTAAAAAACTCTCTTTCACCATAAAACTCTCGAGTCGAAGGATTAATAATTAAACCATCGAATCTACTAATCCATTCATTTTTATCCATTTTTCAACTCACTTAACTCTCTCGGAGGAAAACTACATTCTGTTACTCATCTATCAACCCTGACCTGCGATACAGCGCAGTACTTGCCGCCGACTTAGCTAAAATTGATTTTTAGCAGTCTAACACGATTGAGCTTAGTAGAGCGAGAAGTGGCAAGTGAGAAGTGGGTTATAGCAATGCTTGCCAAACTCCTATTAAAGCACTATGCTGGATCACGATATTTTTTAACACACATAGTTGTCATGCCTAATTTTTCGCACACTTGCAGCAGTATCAACTACGACCCTAACAGCACAATCCTGAGTGCTGAGTGCCAAGCTCGCGATGGAGAATGGCTGCCCACCGAACTGAGGCTTAGTGACCATATCGGTAATATAGATGGGGAATTGCAGTTCGGAGATCAAAACTTCCAAGAAACCTGCCAAGATTGCCACCTTGAGTTCGGGGATGGAGACCAATCCGTATGGTTGCTATGCACTTGTCAAACAATGGATGGGGACTGGAAACCTACGCAAATACTGTTAGACAGTCGGATCGATAATAACGACAGCCAACTGGAAATAGGATAGGGTAGGGGAGGACGCAAGAAATCCACGATTCCGCTATCTGTTGGGTAGAAAACCTACACTTACCCGTAAGAGAAGTGTAGGTAGTTCAGCAAGTATTGGAGAACGCCATGAAAGGGACCTATGATCCAGTCGTTGATGCTCTCAAAATCACCTCAAATAATGTGCCGATTGCAGAAAGCGGTGAGCAGAGTCCGGGGGTGATTCTCGACTATGATCAGTCGGAGAATTTGGTGAGGTTAGAAATCCTCAATGCTCAGGAGCGGATGGACAATCCGCTGTCTTGTGAATATTCGATTCTGACCACTAAACCGGAATTAGTCGCCACTTAAGACAGGCAAAAAGAAATTTAAATATAGGAATTTCCCACTGATATGAAAGAATCGCCTAAAGTTGTTTTATTGTTGACCCATAGCGGCGATTTTTTCACTATCGACCGCGTGGCTGAGGCGATAGAAAAAAAAGGAGCCACACCTTTTCGCTTAGATACCGATAAATTTCCCCTAGAGGTTCAACTAACAGCCCAATTTAATGGGGAAAAAAGTTTTTATCAATTAACTTATAACCATCAATCTATTGATAGTGAACAGGTGCAATCGGTTTGGACAAGACGTATTTGGCAACCTGAACTAACAGAGGATTTAGAACCTCTGTTTCGGGAGGCTTGTGTGCGAGAATCCCAGACGACTTTAGCTGGTTTTTGGGATAGTTTAAGGTCAGCGCGTTGGTTAGATAATTTAGTGCAAATTGAGAAGGCTAAAAATAAGTTATTACAACTTCGTTTGGCCTCAGAAGTTGGCTTGATTATTCCCCCCACTTTAGTGACCAATAATCCTGATGCTGCCCGGGAGTTTTTTTCCCAGGTTCAGGGACGAATGGTGAGTAAATTGTTAACTGCGATCGCCAATAGTATGGAGTCGCCGGAATTTTTTCTTTATACCAGTAGGGTGAAAGCAGAAGACCTTGAGGAAGCGGAATCTTTACGTTATTGTCCTATGGTTTTTCAAGGGGAAATTCCTAAACAATTAGAATTGAGAGTTGTCGTGGTTAATGGACAGACATTTGTGGGTGCTTTAGAATCTTCTCAGTATAATCATTCAGCCGTAGATTGGCGAAGACCGGGTATTGATCCAGGTGCTTGGCAACATCATACTTTACCCGATTCACTATTGCAGCAACTTCAGATTTTTATGGCTAATTTAGGGTTGAATTTTGGGGCATTTGATTTGATCTTAACTCCCGCAGGAGAATACGTTTTTTTAGAAGTTAATCCGGGTGGTGAGTGGGGAATGTTAGAACGGGATTTAGATTTACCTATTTCCAATGCGATCGCTGATTTTTTAGTCTTCGGTTGCTCGACAAAGCTGGTGCTGAAAAAAAATTGTTAATCCTAAGTTTTCAAGGAAATTTATGACCGTTTTAATTGTTACTTTTAGCCGCGATAATGAAAGTATTCCTCTGGTAATCAAAGCCATAGAAACGATGGGTAAAAAAGCCTTCCGTTTTGATACTGATCGCTTCCCTACAGATGTCAAAGTTGATCTTTACTCAGGGGATAAAAAAGGGGGAATTATTACCGATGGAGAACAAAAATTAGAGCTAAAAGAAGTTGCTGCTGTCTGGTATCGACGCATGAGATACGGACAAAAATTACCTAAGGGGATGGATAGTCAATTTCGCGAAGCTTCTCTTAAGGAATGTCGGTTAAGTATTCGAGGAATGATTGCTAGTTTATCTGGTTTTCATCTTGACCCAATTGCTAAGGTAGATCAGGCCAATCATAAACAATTGCAGTTACAAGTGGCGCGACAATTAGGTTTATTAATTCCTGGGACTTTAACTTCTAATAATCCTGACGCTGTCAAGCAATTTGCTCAGGAGTTTGAAGCGACGGGAATTGTGACTAAAATGCTTTCTCAATTTGCTATTTATGGAGACAATCAAACAGAAATGGTTGTTTTTACAAGTCCTGTTACTAAGGAAGACCTAGATAATTTGGAAGGTTTGCAATTTTGTCCCATGACTTTTCAGGAAAACATTCCTAAAGCTTTGGAATTACGCATCACTATCGTCGGTGAACAAATATTTGCGGCGGCGATTAATTCCCAACAATTAGACGGTGCTATCTACGATTGGCGAAAAGAGGGAAGAGCGCTCCATCAACAATGGCAACCCTACGATTTACCGAAAACTATTGAAAAACAACTACTTGAATTAATGAAATATTTCGGTATTAATTATGGTGCAATTGATATGATTGTCACACCAGATGAACGTTATATCTTTTTAGAAATTAATCCCGTTGGCGAGTTTTTCTGGCTAGAACTTTATCCTCCTTATTTTCCCATCTCCCAGGCGATCGCTGAAATCCTCGTCAACTCATAAACCAACAAATACAGAGTCATAGTATCTTATCGCAATTATCCTATCTGGTGAGGGACAGAAGTTATCGCTTTTGAATTAGCAATGGGAAGCGGGGAACAGGGAAGAAAATTTGCAGATCTGATGACTCTGAATACCGCTATAAGTGTCACCGGTTGCGGATAAGGTGAGGATTTGACTTGAGTAAGACGGCAATATATGTTACTATCACAGGGTAATCGCAGCTATATTGAAAAAGCTGCTACTCAAAACTAGGAATGACCATGAATTATCCTAATAGCGAACAAAGTAAAGCAATCCCCTTCTTTGCTCGTTTTTTATCTGCAGACCAAGACGAGGCTCCGACTCCCGATTCCCCCCCCGATTCTGAACCCGCTCCCGTTTGGACTTGGAAATGGCCTTCTGACTGGGAAGATAGTTAATTAATTTAAAGATTGCTTTCAGTAATTTAGACAGAAATAAACCGCCGCCATAAGTCAAGCAGGAGTAAGATTTATGGCGGTTTTTTGTTGTATTTAGGGTTTGCTAAACAAGTCAATTGGCCGGTGGCGGCAGCAGTGCTTAGTTAAGTTACAACTACTCTTCAGCAATTTCGACTTCTTTGGGAGCAACGGGTTCTTCGGCAGTAATTTCTACTTCAATAGCCTTTTTCAGGTTAAGTTTTAGAACTTGAGAAATTGGCAAACCTTCCACCTCATTGATGAGATATTCTTGAGTTTCTGTTTCACGACGCTTGAGATAGACTGTTTTAAGCAGTGCCTCAATGCCATAACCCGTCACAATGTCGCCAATAATGGTAGAGAGGCCTAAGACCCCAAGTCCACCAATTAGTCCCAGGGGACCGCCTAACCCAAAAAGTGCGTAAATCATAGGATAGGCAGTACCACCAGATGCGGCAACAGCAATAATGAAAATAATGCCGGGGAGTCCAAGAGAAGCAAGTTTTTGAACAACTTCGTCCAGAGAAATTCCCCAGGAGACAAGTTTTTTGTTGATTTCTGTGGGATTGATTCCGAGAAAATCATTGGGAATGGCTGTTTCAGTAGTTTCCGTCATTGATGAGACTCCTAAAATCACTAAGTTGGATTGGTTGGTGGGGATTTCAGTCATATAAAATCCATGATAAGGCAAAAGAATACAAATCGGCTGTCTAGCAATCAGATGCCTTGCAGCATTCTACATTAGTCTTCCCATTCACACAACTTGTAGAAAATCGTCAGTTCTTAGATTAAATCCTGTTTAAAAGATAGAGGAGATTGGGGAGAAATAATTGATAACTGAGTTTTTAAAGTTGAATTGGCAGTTAACCATAGTCCTAAAAACGGGTTTGGTATCAAATCTCAAGGCAAACTTTTAATTCTTCGGCTAAAATCTGGACATGGGGTTCTACCATAATCGAGACATGATTTCCTAGGACGAAATGAATCTCAACTGGCTCTGTAGAAAATTCACTCCAGCCTAAGGAGGAATCCTCGCAATCTCCAGCTATTAAATCTTTATTTGGATCATCAGCTAATTCCTCCCCGGCCCGTATAATCGTAATCTTACCAGGATAAATCTGTTGAGGGAGATAATCAATCAGACATAAACAGCTAGTTTTATAGGCTTGGACAATTTTTTCAAGCTGCTTAGTTTCCGCATTGGGAGGAAGCATATTAGCCAGTTTAAAAAAGTTTAAAGCGTATTTTAATTGTTCCTCCACTGTTAAGACTTGAAGAGTTTCATAGGAAATATCGATGGTTTTATCTAAATAAACTTCGATACCTTTGCTGACTTCAGCTAACCACCGCGCATGATCCCAATTAATATAATCAAGCAAAATTTGTTTGTCTTTATAAGTGGGTGCTGAAGAATCAATGATTGCTAGTAATGCCACTTTTTGACCCTGATTAACCAACTGTTGAGCCATTTCAAAAGCCACATTACCACCGTAGGAATGTCCTCCCAAAAAGTAGGGGCCTTGGGGTTGTAAATCCTGCATGGCTTTAATATAAATCTCTGCTATATCTTCAATGCGAGTGATTTCTCCAAACTGTTGATAGAGATCATTTTCAAAACTGTAGAAAGGTTGATCTTTTCCTAAATAACGTCCTAAATGGTAAAAATAAAATGGTCGTCCTCCGGCCCCTGGAACACAGAAGAAAGGTGGCTTTGAACCCAGGGTTTGAAGGGGAACTAAACAAGACTGGTTAGAGGAATCTGCATCGGTTTGGATAATGGTCGCTAACTGTTCAATAGTTGGGTTTTGAAACAGTGTGGTTACGGCAATTTCCTTGCCTAACTGTTCTTTAATTTGGGTGATTAAATAAGGAGCTAAAAGGGAATGGCCACCGAGGTCAAAAAAGTTATCCTGCACGCTAATTTTGTCAATCTTTAGCACTTTTGACCAGATTTGCACGAGGTTTAATTCTAACTGATTACGCGCTTCAATAAATCTGTCTGAATCACTGGTATTACTAGGAGCTTTTAACGCACGACGATCAATTTTTCCGTTAGCTGTTAAAGGCAAAAACTCCAGCATCATAAAGGCACTCGGAACCATGTAACCGGGCAATTTATGGCTAAGAAATTGATGCAAATCGCCACTTGTTAGCTTTACTCCTAGCTTAGGCACAATATAGGCAACTAACTGTTTTTCTCCGGGATTGTCTTCACGAACAATCACACAAGAAGACTGTACCGCCTGATTTTGACTAAGTACAGCCTCAATTTCTCCCAATTCAATGCGGAAGCCGCGAATTTTTACTTGATTGTCAATCCGTCCTACATATTCAATATTACCATCAGGTAAATAACGCGCTAAATCTCCCGTTTTATATAATTTTGACGGCCTATTGCCCCCCTTATTAAGGGGGGTTGGGGGGATCACTTCATCCTTCTCAAAAGGATTAGGAATGAATTTTTCTTGGGTTAATTCGGGACGGTTAAGATAACCTTTGGCTAATCCTGCACCCCCAATATGTAATTCTCCTACTACACCAATCGGGACAGGTTGGAGATAGTTATCCAGCAAATAGATTTGGGTATTGGCAATCGCTTTGCCAATGGGAATAGTTGTCGCTGTAGAAGCTACGTTTTCCACTAAATACCAAGAAGAAAACGTTGTATTTTCCGTTGGCCCATAGACATGAAGCAACCGTTGTGGCGCACCTTTTTCTAGTACCTCTTCTACCCATTTTGGTTCAACTGCTTCACCCCCAAATAGTAAGCAGCGTAAGTTACTAAAAGCTTGGGGAACTAAATTAGCTAACTGATTAAAAAGTGCTGTGGTTAAAAATAAGACACTAA
>SFAU01000115.1 GCA_007096045.1 Microcystis novacekii Mn_MB_F_20050700_S1
CAAAAGCGTTTAAACTCTTCTGGATTCAAATTTTTTACTTTTTCGTAAGTCATGGTTTTTCTGAGTGTTTTACTTTATTGTACATAATCAGTTCCTATTTTTGCAGGAGGTCTATTTTTTACTGGGTTGCACCGAGTAAGCCGTTCTGACAAACTTACTCAAATCTACTCAAGAGTAGATTTGATGTTGACTTCCTGCTTCACTGTAGTAGTGTCGGCACTATTTACTCCCCAGGCTGACACGGTGGAACTCACCGCCAGAGAAGCTAGATTCAGACTAGCGTTTAAATCTCTATCACAAACAAAAGAGCATTGTTCACATTCAAAGACTCTTTCGGTTAAAGATAGTGACTCTTTTTTGTATCCACAATTGGAACAGGTTTTGCTACTGGGAAACCATCTATCAGCGAGGATTAACTCCGCTCCATACAACTGAGTTTTATAGTCAAGTTGTCTTCGGAATTGATAAAATCCCATGTCCTGAACAGCTTTAGCTAACTTATGATTAGCCATCATTCCTGACACATTTAAGTCCTCAATTACTATCTTGCCGTGGTTCTTGGCTAAGTAAGTAGTGAGTTTGTGTAATGTATCCTTACGAATGTTAGCTATCTTAAAATGAAGTTTAGCAATTTGCTTCTGAGCTTTCTTCCAATTATTTGAGCTTTTGACTTTATGTCGGTTCAGGTATTGAAGTCTAGCTAACTTCTTCTCGTACTTACGATAACTTTTGGCTCCTTCAAATATCTCCCCTGTTGATAAAGTAGCTAAAGATTTAACCCCCAAATCACAGCCAAATACCTCAGGTTTTTTTTCAGTTGTTTGCTGTTCAACATCAATTTTAAAACTGATAAACCATCTATTGGCTTGTTGGCTAATAGTTACAGATTTAGGCTGATACCCATGGGGTAATCGCTCGTAAGTTTTTAACCAACCAATTACAGGAACTTTTATCTTTTGATGGGCAACTTTGATGCTACCATCCAGAGTAAAACTATCCTGTTTACCTTTTTTCTTAAACCTTGGTGGTTTCGCTATCTTTTTGAAGCATCGTTTCCAGGCATCGGATAAAGCTCTTAACGCCCATTGAGGAGCGCATTTAGATACTTGATAATACCATTGATTTTCAGGTTTAACTAATGCTACCAACCATTGGTGAAGGTCAATAGCAGTAGGAAACTTAATTTTATCATTTGGGTTAGCTTTGTTGTGATCTAAGATTTGCTTGGTTAAAGCCAGCCCCCAGTTCCAAGCATGACGGGCGGTTCCTGCGTGTTGAGCTAATAATGAGCGTTGTTGGTTATTGAGTTTTAATTCAGTCTTGAATCCTAGTAGCAACGTCTCTTAACTCCTCTACGATTGTTTTATTTTTATGGCTTCTAGAACCATACAAACTAGCAGAAAATACGGTAATAATTTCTAAAACATCTGGTGCTAAATCCTCCTAAAATGTACTATCTTCGGTTCGGTTGATAATGACAATTTCAGTTCCAAAGTGTTCACACAGACTAAAGATTAATTCACTACCAAATCTAAGCAACCTATCTTTATGAGTTAAGACTAATCTCTCTATTTTACTATCAACAATCAATCTGATTAATCGCTTTAATCCTTTCTTGTTGTAGTTAAGTCCCGAACCTAGGTCGTCTATGATTTCAACTTGCCAACCATTTTGAGCGCAAAACAGTTCAACAACTTCTTTTTGACGTTCTAAATCCTTCCTTTGGTCATGACTAGAAACACGGCAATAGCCAACAGTATAAGAGAGATTCTCTCTTACTCCAAGCAACTGAGAAACGGTATAACGCCGATGCCCGTTAGCGGTTCTTTCGGGTATTAGTTTACCTTCGGACTCCCAACATCTTAAAGTTGAGACGCTCACACCTTTTAATTTAGATGCTTCTGATCTGGTTAACTTGTTAATACAGTAGACCATGATAGCACAGATTATGAGCAAGTTTAGATAATATTAGTTAGATTTTGGGTTTCTGTTCCTAGCCCCCGTTTCCAAGTTGACCGTAAGTGTGTACCAACCACTGGCTGTGGCAGTGAATTGAAGAGGGGGAGGATTGCCGTGAGTAGTAAGCTGTCCGTACACTTTCAAGTCTTCAATTCGGGAATGAGCGGGGTCGGGGTTTCTTCCCAGGCGGGAATGGCGGGAAGGTAGTTTGCGCTGCGATAAGTGCGATAAGTTAGAGGAACAAGGCCAAAGGTTTTAGGGGCGATCAATCGGGGCGGGGCTACGCTCGAAGGCGACACCTCGATAGACGAGTTTGGCAATGTTGGGAACTGATGCTTCGATAGTTGAGTTGCATGGTTTGATCTCCCGATCAATTAATTTCTTTTCTCTGCACCATCAAGACCTGATGCGATTCCGGAAATTTAAGGGAGATCAACAAATGCCATCGCTTCTGTAACTACGAAGAGGGATTAATATAGATGGAAATCATTCGTCCCTTTGCCTGTATGCTAGAAGGAGTGGCTAATTCGTTATTGAGCGAGCTTTTTCGCCAGGATTGACAGTATGGGTAATATTCACGAGCAGTTATTAGAGGAATTAGCCGAAGTGGAGTGGAGTGACTTGATCCCCCATGCTCAAAGGGACGCGCTGATTCTAGTTTCGGATTCCCTCAATTTAATCGAAGTGGCAGCAGCGATCGCCAGTGATCGGGTTGCTCAAGTGCAGAATTGGATCGGGGAAAAACTACTAGAAAAACCGACACAAGAGCAATTAAGCGATTGGAATTCCCATCCCGATCACCTTTTTAATACACTAATCGTGCAACCTTTTGTGTTAATTCAGACTATAGTTTAGATAACACTGATTACTGATTACCGAAAAGCCAGATCTCCGGCGCGCCCCCAACGGTTACAATTAAAGAAGATAAAATTCCCCGTTATTCTTGAGAGGACGGGGGGCAGTAGGAGCCGCAATAGTGGTTAGAATATTAAAACTTTCGCAATTAAGTAGTGCGGAACGGGCAAAACTTCAGAAAAGAGCCGAGTTAGATATTGATAACGCCCTCAAAGTCGCTCAAACGGTGATAGAAACCATCCGCGAACGGGGGGATGCCGGCGTTGTGGACTATGTGCGGCGTTTTGACTACGAAGGTGCGACGGTAGAAAATATCAAAGTCAGCGAGGCAGAATTTGAGCAGGCTTTTCAGTTAATTGAACCGGAAGTAAAAACCGCCATTGAACAGGCTTTCCAGAATATTCAAGAGGTACATCGTCGCCAAATGCCAGAAGAAATACAACTGGCAGAAATTGAAACCGGTGTCTTTGCTGGCGAAAAAATCTCTCCTATCCCCAGTGTGGGTTTATACGTTCCCCGGGGCCGCGGCGCTTTTCCCTCGATGATGTTAATGTTAGCCATACCAGCAATGGTGGCAGCAGTGGAAAGAGTTGTCGTTTGCACTCCCCCCGATAAACAGGGCAACGTGGAGCCGGTTTCTCTGGTGGCGGCGCGCATGGCTGGAGTCAAAGAAATTTATAAGTTAGGGGGCGTACAAGCGATCGCCGCTTTGGCTCTGGGAACAAAAAATATCAAAAGGGTTGACAAAATTACCGGTCCGTGCAGCGTCTATGGGGCGGCGGCCAAACGGTTACTGTTCGGCACTGTGGATGTGGGTTTACCAGCAGGTCCGAGTGAGTCGATAGTTTTGGCCGATGAGTCCACCGATGCCCGTTTAGCGGCCTTGGATTTATTAATTGAAGCGGAACACGGGGCGGATTCGGCGGCTTTATTAGTCACCCACAGTGAACAAGTGGCGATCGCTGCTAGTCAATATGCACAGGAATACCTGCAAAAACTCCCGGATTGGCGACGGGAATTTTGTGAGGCGGGTTTAGCGGCTTATGGGGGCATAATTTTAACCGATAGTTTGCAGCAATCCCTCGATTTTGTCAATGAGTACGCCCCGGAACATCTAGAGGTTTTAGTTAGTAATCCTTTTGCCATTCTGGGCAAGATTAAAAATGCCGGAGAAATTCTCCTGGGCAATCATACCCCTTCCTCTATGGCTACCTACGCCATCGGGGTAAATGCTGTGCTGCCGACGGGAAGTTTTGCCCGTTCCTATTCGGCGGTTTCGGTTTATGATTTTCTCAAGCGCTCCACTTTGGCTTATGTCACCCCTGAAGGCTTTGAAAAGTTAAAAGAAACCACGAAAACTTTAGCCGAGTACGAAGGTTTTCCCGCCCATAAATTAGCAATTCAACACAGGGAAATTTTACTCTAAATACAGGGAATAGGAAACGGGGAATAACTTAGATATGTAGGCAAGCTTATTTTTTAAATTCAGAACGTAGGTTGGGTTGAAGCATGAAACCCAACGCCCGCATGGGTTACGCTACCGCTAAACCATCCTACAAATAATTGTGCCTCCCTACTTAAAACACCTGAAGAAATTGCCAAAACTTACTCATCTTTGAGCTTAGAACAAGTTTATGCAACAATTCTGTACTATTTGCATGAGCAAGAAAAAATAACCAATTATTTAACCGAATTGTCTAAGGTGTAATCAGTAAGACTGAGGGAAAGTAAGTTCGGTAGCGGTTGACATCTCTCGTTAGTAGGGGCATGGCAGTGACAGCAGCGTGAGCGCCGATGTAGAAATCCGGTAAGGGAGAACGTCGCTCACCTCCACGACGACGATATTCCAAAAAGCTTTGTCCTGCTAAAAAAGCTGCAGCATAGGGTAAAGAATCTCGGCGAAAGAAGTCTTCTGGTAGGGCTGCTTCTACCTCCTCGGGTTGATTAAACCCGATTGAGATTTCTGCATAAATAATTGGGTTAATCACTAAATTTCCTTGCTCCGCGTAGTTTGTGAGCATTTGAGCCGACCACTCAAACCATTGCGGGTCTTCGGTTACAACATCAAGAATGACGTTGCTATCTACCAGAATGTCGGTCATGAGTCACGGGTCGCTTGCATGATGTCGTTGGTTGTTAGACCGCTAGTTGCTTTGCCACGGATAGCGGCAATCAGTTGCTTTCCCCGGCTTAGGGTTCT
This sequence comes from Microcystis novacekii Mn_MB_F_20050700_S1, assembly GCA_007096045.1. GTDB lineage: Bacteria > Cyanobacteriota > Cyanobacteriia > Cyanobacteriales > Microcystaceae > Microcystis > Microcystis novacekii. The sequence continues at coordinate 5,015 of SFAU01000115.1, forward strand.
AGGCTTGCGAATTTGCAAGATATCCCCAATCACTTCAAGCTGGATTTCTGTACCGGGTAACAACCCCAGCTTTTCTTGAATATCAGGGGGAATAGTGATTTGTCCGTTAGGGCTAATTTTCACGGTGTTTTTCTCCATATACTAACAAATAATCGGAAGAGTCAGTGCCACTGGCTGCTTGACCCCCCCCAAACGTAGGGTTGATTCAAGGTAGGGTTGATTCAAGGTAGGGTTGATTCAAGGTAGGGTTGATTCAAGGTAGGGTTGATTCAAGGTAGGGTTGATTCAAGGTAGGGTTGATTCAAGGTAGGGTCATTAGGTTAACTGTGGGATGCTTACACGCGATTGTTCATATTTTTGTACTAATTTAAGAGTCACTGATAATTGCTGATTGTCGGTATTTCTGCAAATGTGGGATGCACCCTGTCTCCTATTTGGTACTATGATAAGATCAGAGAATCAGGCAAGCATTTTATGAAAAAAGTAATTGTTATTTTAATTCTGGGTTTTCTGAGCGAACAAATATCAATAAAATCACCAATTTCTGGCCATAAAACCCTCAATAATTTAGCCGTAGCTAACAACAATAATCGTCCCAATCCCCAGAAAAAACCTAGTCCCTCTCCACAATTTCGGTGCGATGGTAGAACTCACTGTTCACAGATGACATCCTGTGCAGAAGCGACTTTTTTCTTGAGAAATTGTCCTAATGTCAAAATGGATGGAGACGGTGATGGAGTTCCCTGTGAAAGTCAATGGTGTGGAAAAAAATCCTCAGAAAAATGTGGGGAAAGTTCTCCAGATAACTAATTTTGGTTCCTCACCCCAATTCTCTCACTTAAAGAATCGGGGTGAAAACAATTAAGAAGCAGTAATAACGGAGGAATTAAGATATTGATAATTCCAGTCCGATTGTTGCCAAACGCGACCATCAAGAGCAATTTGTTCGATTAAACTAGCTAATCGTAAAGCTTTTAAAGCTTGTTCCCCACCGACAGAAGGTTGGTCTCCACCGCGCACACAATGAACAAAATGTTCTAATTCTGCGTGTAGGGGTTCAATATTGCTAGTATAAACCTTTTCAATTAAACCATCTTGACGGTAGAGAACTTGACCGTAATCGGTGCTATAGTTAGCGGTGGTTTGCCGGTGAATGAGGATTTCATTATTGAGAAAATCCGCTTCCGTGAGAGAATTTTTACAGTGGGCTGCTAAACGGCGAATCTTGCGATGAGTCACCTTACTAGCGGTTAAATTAGCCACCACTCCATTACTAAAACCAAGGGTGGCAGTGACATAATCGAGATAACCGGAATCAGTGGCAGCGCGACTACCACTAGCGGTTAATTTCACCACGGGAGCGGCGACTAATTCTAAAATTAAATCTATATCGTGGATCATTAAATCTAACACCACCGACACATCATTAGCGCGCTGGGAATAGGGACTCATGCGATGGGATTCAATCGCTAGAATCTCCTCGGTTTTCAAGACCTTCGATAACTCCTGGAAAGCGGGATTAAAACGCTCGATATGACCCACTTGCAGGATACAATCGTGATCGGCTGCTGCGTTGACTAAAGATTCCGCTTCACTAATACTAGCGGCGATCGGTTTCTCGATCAAGGTATGTACTCCCCCTTGCAGACAGTCCATCCCGACTCGATGGTGTAACCGCGTCGGGACAGCGAGACAAACCGCATCTACCCTAGGTAAGAGGTCTAAATAATTTTCAAAAAAACGGACTCGGTATTTACTGGCAGTTTCCAGTCCCTTTTCGACGTTGACATCGGCCACCCCGACGAATTCCACGTCTTTTAATAAACTCAGGATGCGACTATGGTGTTGTCCCATGTTACCGACCCCGATAACCCCGACTTTAATCGGTTTGAGTTGATTTCTGTTACCCGGAAAGTTTGCTGGTTGATTGGACATGAATTTTAGACTCCTGTGTTCACACTCCCCACACCACTTGATTAATTTAATCAAGCTGATTTTGTCGATGAATTACCAAGATGGTATCATGGTTATCCAGATTCTGACACGATGTCGGTGTCAATGGGGGTTCTGAGAAGATTTTCTGATTTCACCTGCGGGTTTTCACTCCTAAATGCTTATCAAAAAATCGTCCCTTAGTAGCGAGGACTACATTCAGCTAAATTTTAACTATGGACAATGCAACGGATTTTAACTCCTTACGGGGATTAAGTGTTTTTTTGCTAGGAATGATGGGATCTGGCAAATCCACCGTGGGAGAGTTGCTTTCCCGACGTTTACAATATCGTTTTTTTGATACAGATATATTAATAGAACGGGTCGCGGGAAAGAAAATCAGGGAAATTTTTGCCGACGAGGGAGAAGCGACTTTTCGGGAGTTAGAAACCCAAGTTTTGGCCGAATTATCCTCTCTGACTAAAACTGTGATTGCCACCGGGGGAGGGATGGTTTTAAAACCGATAAATTGGAGTTATCTTCGTCACGGTTTAATGATTTGGTTAGATGTTCCTCTGGAAGTCTTGGTTAAACGTTTAAAACCAGATACTTCTCGTCCCTTGCTGGAGTCCACTGATTTAGAAAGTAAACTGGAGTTATTATTAGAACAAAGACGAGGACTTTATGGAGAAGCAGATCTTCGGATTGTTGTTTCTGACCTAGATACAGCTGCTGATATCGTTGAGAAAATTTTAATAGCAATACCGACGGTGATTAAAGATTTTCATCCAGAAAGGAATAATAACTGATGATAGCAGCTTCAATTTTTGATTTACCTGAACTAATTCCCGACCGAGAAATTCTGGAAATTTTGGCCCAAAGTCAAGCTATTCGTCTGGAAAGAATTATTTCCACCGGTCAAAGCACTCCCATCGGTCAATGGTACGATCAATCTGACTTTGAATGGGTGATTTTATTACAGGGATTCGCTGAGATTAGTTATGATGATGGCAGCCAAGTTAATCTGCAAGCAGGGGATTATCTCCTGATTCCTCCTCACCAAAAACATCGCGTCGAATTTACTAGCAATAATCCCCCTTGTATTTGGTTAGCTATCCATTATCGCTAGTAAGTAGGTAGGTGTTAAAAGTTGTCAGACCCCCCCTTATCAAGGTAGGGTTGATTCATGAATCAACCCTACTATGAACAACCCTACTATCAATCAACCCTACTATGAACAACCCTACTATGAACAACCCTACTATCAATCAACCCTACTATCAATCAACCCTACTATCAATCAACCCTACTATGAACAACCCTACTATCAATCAATCCTACTATAGCAATCCTACTATCAATCAATCCTACTATAGCAATCCTACTATCAATCAATCCTACTATCAATCAATCCTACTATCAATCAACCCTACTATCAATCAACCCTAGGATTAAGGGGAGCAGGGGGGATCGAAGCTAAAATCCATTTTTAATTTAATTATAACCAGCTACTTAAACTATAGTTTCTGACTATTGCCAGCGATCGAATAAATCGGTTAAAACGATATTAGAAAACAAAAAACCTTCGGGGTCGCTTAATCTTACCCTGCTATCCCCCTCAATTATTACTAGATTGCGCTGTTTATGCGGCTCTAAGACTTCTAAAATTGCTTTTTTGATTTCGGAACCAAAATTAGCTTCAATTGCGGGTAAACTCACCCCTTCCGCTAACCTTAACCCTAGCATTAAGGTTTCGAGGAGATTATCAATCAAGCTATTTTTCTCCACCTCAATTCGGCAGCCTTCTTTTACCCAAGCGAAATATTCACGACTTTTGCGCGGACGGGTAAAACGTTGTTGATGGAGATAACTAGCAGCCCCCATACCAAACCCGTAATAGGGACGATTTTCCCAGTAAACTCGATTATGTCGGCATTGATAACCCGGTTTGGCATAGTTAGAAATCTCGTAATGTTGATAACCGGCTAAAGCTAGTTTTTCACTGGCTAAAACATACATTTTCGCCGTGGTTTCATCATCGGGTAAGGGTTTTTTTCCCGGTTGATACTGTTTACCGAAAGGAGTAACCGCTTCTAAGACCAAATCGTAACAGGAAAGATGGGCTGGTTGCAGTTCGATCGCTTTTTCTAGGGAATTTTCCCAATCTGTCAGGGTTTGTTGTGGCAATCCCGAAATCAAATCGAGACTATAGTTAACTATTCCCAACCCCTGAATTAATTCCACTGCCTGATAGATATCCTTAACAGTATGCGATCGACCAGAAACCTGTAATAATGGTTCTTGAAAAGCCTGTACTCCTAAACTAACCCGATTGACTCCCGCGCTAAGATAACCCTGTAATTGTTCTAAACTAAAGGTAGCTGGATCAATCTCCATAGAAATCTCTATATCGGCAGCAAAATCAAACTTTTTGGCTAAAGTATCCAGAATTGCCCCTAATAGTTCCACCGGTAACAGGGAAGGAGTCCCCCCCCCAAAAAAAATTGTTTCTAGAGGTTTCCCCGTCCCCTGACAAAGGCTAATTTCTTCTTGTAATATTTCCACATACTCTACCACAGGGGGAAAAGTCGCCGGATTGGTGTGATTACCAACGACAAAAATCGGGAAATCACAGTAAAAACAGCGCCGGCGACAAAAGGGAATATGAATATAAACCGAGGTTACAGGGTCAAAATAGGGCATTACAGCAGTAATCAGTGAACAGTAATCAGTAATCAGTGAACTGATACAGCCTTTCTCGTCAAGGTGAAGCACAGACGAACCCTTGCTAAGCTGCCCGTGCATTTAAATTGCTTGTTGAGACGAGGCAAGAGGCTTCGGCTGTGAGACTTCGGCGTGAGCTTTTGTCGAACGCTCAGTCGAACGCTCAGTCGAGCCGCCGAACCGCAAAAGGCAACCCACGCTTGCCCCGGGGGAGATTCGGCTAATCTAAGAATAAGCGGTTTAAATGCGTCTTAGCTTAATCAAGTATTTTAGATCCCACTTTCCGCACTTCTTAACATTCAATTGATGGTGGTGATTCGGTAGTAGTGATGGCGGCTTAATCCTTTGCTTTGCTGTGCATTGTAGTCATGGATAAAATACCAAACAGTTCCCCAACGTGATTCTCCATTTTTTTAGAGAAAGATAG
>SFAU01000116.1 GCA_007096045.1 Microcystis novacekii Mn_MB_F_20050700_S1
CGAGTTCAATAACTGCACATCCGCGTCCGCAGTCAACCCGGTTAGACCGATATTGATATCGCTGGTGCCGCTAAGGGTAAAACGCCAGTAATCCTGGGTGTCCGTCGCGCCGACGAAATCGAAAATAGATGTTGGAGTAAATCCAAGCGCACCGATAAATGTAGCTGTTGCTAGGGTATTGTTAGGTTCTGTCATGATAGTTTGACCATCCTAGTATTTTTCTGGTTCTTTGGTTTGTTTCAAGGGATATGACTTGCTGTCATCATACCTCTCGCCCCTCTAATAAAAATGAATTCCTGCCAGCTATTCTTACCCTACAGGGTAAGCTCCCTACATTCCGCACATCTTCAATTAAATTATATCCCTCTTCTGTCAAAGTGGGAAAACCCTTGTGATTTGTGAATCCCAGAACCTTTACCTAGACGGCGATCACCCAATTATTTTCTATGGCATAGAACGAGTTAGTTAGGACGCTTTCAATTTTCAAACTCTTATCGGTCAAGGGTTTCAGCGATTGATTGTCCTAACCACCCCGCTCTTTGCTATATTAAGAAATCTATTTTGAGGTCAAATCGCCGGAATAACCATTTCATCAAGTGTTGGGGGATCGCCGTCTCCGAGAGTGACAAAAGAGGGATATATCTGGTTCTTCGGTTTGTGTTATCCAGCTGGTTGTCCCTCAGTTTGTCCCCATAATTATAGTTTTTTTACCGCTTCCCCCAGGCAAATTTAAGGGCAGCCGATTCTATACTATAGTGAAAGATGGTCATGCCTAAGCCCTAATTAAGGATTGATTAATCGTCGCTCCGGGGTTTGCATGGGGATTTGCCAGAGGACAGAAAGAGGGAGAAATTAGCTTGGGTGTAGAACTTCGCAGTTACGTTTATCTTGACAATTTACAGCTTCAACACGCCGCTTACATCGGTACAGTCGCCCAAGGATTTTTACCCTTACCCGGGGATGCTTCCCTCTGGATTGAAATTTCCCCCGGCATCGAGATTAATCGCATCACCGATATTGCCCTCAAATCCGCCGTGGTTCGTCCGGGGGTTCTATTCGTAGAACGACTCTATGGACTGCTAGAACTCCATTCTAGCAGTCAGGGAGAGGTCAGGGCGGCTGGTCAGGCAATTTTGCAGTATTTAGGCGTTAGTCAGCGCGATTGTCTGAAACCGCAAATTGTTTCTAGCCAAATTATTCGCAACATTGACGCTTACCAAGCCCAATTAATTAACCGTAGTTCTCGGGGTATGATGTTAATGGCAGGACAGACTTTATACGTTTTAGAAGTGCAACCAGCCGCCTACGCTTCCCTAGCCGCTAATCAGGCCGAAAAAGCTGCTTTAATTAATATCCTACACGTTACTTCCGTGGGCAGTTTTGGCCGCTTATATTTAGGGGGAGAAGAACGAGATATTATCGCCGGTTCCCGAGCGGCAGTTTCAGCTTTAGAAAATATTCAAGGTCGAGTTTTTCCCGGTAGCGACAAAAAAGAATAAGCTAATGAAGGCAAAAGGCAGGAGGCAAAAGGCAAGAGGTGGTTAGATATGTCTAATTAGGGTTTGCTGTATACTAAATAGCTGAAAAGGAAATTTCGCCCTATTGGGGAGATTCAAAAATTAGTTCGCCATTATTAAGTTTTTCAACGACTAAATGGCGATAGAGTGTCACTTGCCGGAGGATTTGGTCGGGATTATTTTTCTTATTAGAAAACATGATCGTTTTAATCGATTCAAATTCTATTCTTGTGATTACACCATCTTTGATCGCTCGTTCAATTGTAACTCGTAAATATTCTAATTCTTGGCTTTCCTCTGGGGTAATTTCCAGACTGTTAGGATGTTCTATTTTCATGATCGATTGTTCTTACCGGCTAACTGATAACTAGATAATCACGGCTATTTTTTTCAGACTTTCACAATCGGTGGAGAGAGAGTTTCCGTCTGGTTAGAAACGGCGAGATTATTATTATTTTGGCTGTTATTTTGCGGCAATTGTCCCGAGGCTAAATTCTGCCCCTCTCCCGTAATCAAACGAGCGCCACGACCGCGGGTAAAATAATTCCAACCCCATTGCACCATCACCACTAATTTATTATCAAATTCGATCAGATAGTAAATATGGGCCCAAACCCAGACTAACCAAGCGATGAACCCAGAAAACTTGACAAATCCCAAATCAACCACGGCCGCATTTTGGCCGATCACTGCCAGACTACCTCGATCGATATAATGAAAAGGTTTAATACTTTGCCCTTTTAGGCGAGAAATTAATAAATTCGCCAGATATTCGCCCTCCTGCATGGCTACGGGGGCAATTCCAGGTAAAGGTTTATCTCCCTGATGGGCAAAATTAGCCAGATCCCCGATCACAAAAATATTGCCATAACCGGCGATACTTAAATCGGGTTCGACGATTACCCGGCCGACGCGATCGAGATTTACCCCAGTTCTTTCGGCCAAAATTCGCCCCATTCTCGATGCTTTTACCCCCGCTGCCCATAAAATTGTTTCGGCAGCGATTTCTGTGGTTTTTTCTCCCTGACGGACGCTGACACAACCTTCCACAATATTGGTAACGATGCTGTTAGTTTGCACTGTCACCCCTAATTTTGTGAGAGAAGCGGCAGCTTTAGCGGATAAATCGGGGGCATAGGGAGGTAATACCCGATCCATCCCTTCTAAGAGCAAAATTTTCGCTTCTGTGGGGTTAATTTGGTGAAAATCCGACCTAAGCGCACCGTGGGCAATTTCTGCGATCGCTCCGGCTAATTCTACCCCCGTCGGTCCGCCACCGACAATAACAAAAGTTAATAAAGCTTGCCGCTTTTCGGCATCGATTTCTTTCTCGGCCTTCTCGAAAGCGAGATAGATGCGACGACGCATTTCTACTGCGTCTTCAATGGTTTTTAACCCGGGAGCGTAGGGTTGCCATTGATCATTGCCAAAATAGTGATGACTGACTCCCGTGGCAATTACTAATTGATCGTAGGCGATCGGCGGGTGATCTTCCAAGATCACTTCGCCTTTGACCGGATCTATATCTATGGCATGATCGAGGAGAATATCTGTATTCTCATGACCCCGTAGGATTAAGCGCAAAGGTGAGGAGATATCGGCCGGAGATAGCGCCCCAGTAGCGACTTGATAGAGGAGGGGTTGAAAAAGATGGAAATTTCGCTTATCGATGAGGGTAACATGAACGGGGGCGTTTTTTAGGGCTTTGGCCGTGTATAAACCCGCAAATCCGCCGCCGATGATAACAACTCTTGGCTGTTTTTCAGTCATTGCTTAACAATAATTCAGAAATTTTTCCCTAGTGTAGTCCGGATTGTCACAATTTAGCGGTGACAAGCGTTACCGAAAACAGCAGTCTTTAACCTAGAAAAAAATATAGATACTGGCTTTTTTGACCAACCAAGAGGGCAAAACTAAGGAAGTACAGGGAATCTCCCCAGAATTTGGTCTATATATGCTCGAAAAACTTGAAAAGACCGCTACGCCGTTTTACCTAAGTTTATGACCTGGGTTAACCAGGTGGGAACTTATATTACGCGTTTCTGTTTCCGAGTACAAGCTCGGTTTACTACCACACGAATTGGTTATTTGCTCCCTTATCACAATCAAGCATAGATCAAAAAACTTGAAAGGCAGTCACCAACGTAGAAGCCCGATTTACCTTGATCATAGCATTTTTTTTTCTCAGAGGCAAGAGGGGAGATTCAGTGATCAGTTATCAGTGATCAGATTTGAGTTTTCAGTTTACTGTTTACCGATCACAGCCAAAAAGCCTGCCAACACCTGATCTTGTTGGCTCTGTGAAAGTCTGGGACTACAATGGAGAAAAGTGATAATTTTTGCCAGAGTGATCACCGAGGACTAATAAAGAATGACGGCTATCCTAAGGAAACCTGCCACCCTTAACACTCCGATTCTGCACCGTCTTGCCAATGGTTTAACGATTATTGCCGAAAGTCAACCGGTAGAAGCGGTTAATCTCAATGTTTGGCTGCAGGTCGGCTCGGCCTTAGAATCGGATCAGATCAATGGGATGGCTCATTTTCTCGAACACATGGTTTTTAAGGGAACCCGTAACTTAGACAGTGGTGAATTTGAACGGGCGATCGAATCGAGGGGAGCGGTGACTAATGCCGCTACTAGCCAAGAATACACCCATTATTACATTACCACTGCCCCGCAGGACTTCGCCCATCTGGCCTCGCTGCAGCTAGAAGTGGTTTTAGAAGCTTTAATCCCTGATGAAGCTTTTGAGCGGGAAAGACAGGTTATTTTAGAAGAAATTCGTCGTTCTCAGGATAATCCCCGTCGTCGCACTTTTTATCGCACCATGGAGACTTGTTTTCAAGTTTTACCCTATCGTCGTCCGGTGTTGGGTCCGACGGCAGTGATTGAAAATCTTACTCCTCAACAAATGCGCGATTTTCATCGGACTTGGTATCGTCCCGAATGGATGACGGTGGCGGTGGTGGGTAATTTGCCTGTAGATGATTTAATGGCTATTGTGAGCGATTCTTTAGATACTTTAGGCAGTAAGGGCAATTATGGGTTGATTTCTCATCCTATCGCTAATCTACAGCCTGAAGCTCCTTTTAACGAGATTATCCGTCAAGAATACGAGGATGAAAATTTGCAGCAGGCCCGCTTAATCCTATTTTGGAAAGTGCCGGGGTTGAGAGACCTAGAAAAAACCTATCCTCTCGATGTTTTAGCCGCTATTCTGGGTCAGGGCAAGGTATCGCGATTATTTCAGTCTCTGCGGCAAGAAAAGGGCTTAGTTTACCAAATAACTGCCAGTAATATGTCCCAAGCAGTGCAAGGGGTGTTTTCCGTGTCGGCCCAATTGGCCTCGGAAAATATCGAGCAAGTGGAGAGGGAAATTGTAGCACAGATTGGACAAATTCAACAGGAAGCTGTGACAGTTTCTGAACTGGAACGAGTTAAAACCCAAGTGGCCAATCGGTTTATTTTTAGCAATGAAAGACCGAGCGATCGAGCCAACCTTTACGGTTATTATCATACTCAGATCGGTGATTTACAACCGGCTTTTTGTTATCCCCAACACATTGAAGCTCTCACTTTAGAGGACATTCAAAATGCCTGTCAAGAGTATTTAAATCCCCACGCTTACGGTGTGGTTGTGGTAAGACCAATTCAGTGAACAGTAATCAGTAATAATGTAGGGTGCGTTTTTGCGGCAATAACCTTGAATAAAAAAACCAAATTAGCAATCCGCGCCCCACGCACCAGTTAAGTAAGTAATCTCAATTAATTGCTAGACCGCTAAAGTTTTTGGATTGAATCACGGTAGTTTAGATTCATTACTGGAGGGCATATTAGGTTAGCTCAAGCTCTGAAATTCCTTGTTCTATGACGCACGATTTTGTCTGCCGCTTTACCCGTTGCTCTGCCAGCACTTACGCTATTCGCTACTCTCAGTCATTGCACCGAAGTGCAAGCGCAGGAATGTCAAGATACTACCAATTTTTACTTTCATACACTAATCACCGTAGCTTTTCCTTTGGCTACGGTAGTTAAAATAGCTAAAACCTCTGGTGCTAGAGGTTTCAAGTCTGCTAAACGATTGGATGGTGCTTGTAAAACAATCACAGCAATATCAAACTGCGGCAAATTCTGTTGGAAGGACAAGTTGCGATCGACTGTAATAAAAACATCAAACTCTACTTCCGCTAGGGCAAGAAGTTGACCGTTTTTTACCCCAGCCCATCCCATTTGTGGAACTGTTTTAACCTCATAGCCAGGAAATTCCCTCGTAAGTTTGCGATCAATACACTCGTCCAACAGGAGTTTCATGCTATGCCACCATGCCAATAACCTGTTTTCCAGCCTCCTCAAGTAGAGCAATAACCTGTTCTCTAGTTACAGTCGGAAATCCGTCCAAAAAATCATCTATGGATTCTCCCGCCTTGAGATAGTCCAGAAGCGTTTGAACAGGAACTCTAGTACCGGTAAAGACTGGAGTGCCACCCATAATCTCTGGAGATGCGCTAATGATTGAGGAGTCCCTAAGCATAAGTCTTTGACCTCTGGGTTCTATATTGATAGTCTATCAATTCTTTCTGCCCACAGTAGTTCCAAGTCAGGTAAACGGCGCAGTCTAACGTTAGATAGTGGGACAGGCTTCTGGTTCTTTGTATTTTATCTTTAATCGTAACTGGCTACTTAGCTAAAATAACTATTGCAAGAGTGCCTTTTGTCTGTTGTCTTTTGCCTTTTGCCTTCTAACTGATAACTGATAACCTATAAGTAGGGAGGCACAATCATTTGTAGGATGGGTTAGCGCACTTCGTAACCCATCGGGGCGTTGGGTTTCATGCTTCAACCCAACCTACGTTCATCTTATATTTAATTCCACCCACCTACTGACTGAATTTAAACTGCCTATTGGAAATTTTAGTACAAATGCTCAAACTGCCTCTCCCTGATCCCCGCTCCCCGCTCCCCTGCAATCTTAACGAGTAATTTAGATAGTCAACAGCTTAACTGATAACTGATAACTGATAACTGATAACCTATGTGGACTCAAATTGCCCGACATATTACCCAAACCACGGAAAAACCCTTTGAAATTGAGAAAAGTCATCCCGTTAGTGGTGGCTGCATCAATCAGGGTTATGCCGTTAGTGGCAATGGTTTAATTTATTTCGTCAAGATTAACCAAGCGAACCAAGAGGCCATGTTTGCAGCCGAAGCTTTAGGATTAAAGCAAATTCACGCCACCAAGACTATCAGGGTTCCGGAGCCAATTTGTTGGGGAATTGCTGATAAGTCGAGTTATTTAGTGCTAGAGTGGTTAGAATTCGGCGGTGGCAATAGTCAAAGCTGGGAAAAAATGGGGCAAAATTTAGCTCATTTACATCAAGTTTCCCTATCCGATCGCTTTGGTTGGCATTGTAATAATACCATTGGTTCTACTCCCCAGATTAATACCATTAGTAACAATTGGGCGGATTTTTTCGCTCATCAGCGTATTGGCTATCAATTAAGACTTGCGAAGGAGCGCGGCGGCAATTTTCCCGACGAGGATCAAGTTATTCCCGCTATTAGCGAGATTTTGAGTCATCATCAACCCCATCCCTCCCTCGTCCACGGTGATTTGTGGTCGGGAAATGCGGCAATTACCGTCGATGGGGAACCGGTAATTTTAGACCCTGCCACCTATTGGGGAGACCGGGAGGTAGATTTAGCCATGACGGAACTTTTTGGCGGTTTTCCGGCGGCTTTTTATCGGGGTTATAACGATGTTTTCCCCCTCGATGCTGGTTATCAAAAGCGCAAAACTCTTTACAATCTCTACCACATTCTCAATCACTTTAATTTATTTGGTGGTGGTTACGCTTCCCAGGCTAATCGGATGTTACAGGAAATTATTTAAGGGTTTTACTTGTGAATCTTTACCGAGGATAAGTTATGTCTATTCGAGAAAATACTGTGATTAAAACTCCAGAGACAAAAGTAGGGACTGATGCAGAATTTATGGCGTTACCCGACGATGGTAATCGTTACGAATTGGTCAGGGGAGAGTTAACTAATATGGGCAATTCTGGGGCTTTACATGGTTATATTGCCATTATTTTAAGTGCTGCTTTATTCCCTTTAGTAACATCTCGAAAATTAGGTGTATTATTGGACTCCAGCACTGCTTTTACTATGAAAAATGGTAATAAACGTTCTCCCGATATAGCCTTTTTTGCCAAGGAACGTCTGCAAGGATTGGAAGAATTGCCGACGGGTTTTCTAGAAGGTGCGCCGGATTTAGTGGTAGAAATTCTCTCTCCAGGGAATACAGTGGCAGAAATCGAGGACAAAATTGTCGAATATTTTGCCAACGGTACTCGTTTGCTCTGGGTTATCAGTCCAGGTCAACACTATGTTTTAGTTTATCGTTCTGGGTACGAACCGCAGGGATTATTAACATCAGGAGATTTTTTGGAGGGGGAAGATGTGGTTCCGGGGTTCACTTTTCCCGTGGCCGATTTGTTTCAAAAACTATCTTTTTGACTCTTTCTTCTCAACAAATCGGCTAATAAATCGGCACTATCACTAATAGCTAGATGAGAAGCTTGTTGAGCCATGGCGGCCAATTTTTGGGGATTAGACCATAAATCGAGGACTAATTCGCTTAAAAACTGAGCAGTTAACTCATTTTGACGATAAAGATAAGCCGCTTGAGCTTCAGCGAAAACTTGGGCATTATAGAACTGATGGTCTTCGGCTGCAAAAGGATAGGGAATTAAAATCGAAGGCGTACAAGTGATCGCTAATTCTGTTAAAGTGCTGGCTCCAGAGCGACTGATAGCCAGATTAGCTCTTTGCCATAATCCCGCCATATTGTCGTAAAAAGGCCGGGAAAAATAGTTAGAATGGCGCAAACTATCCGCTTCGGGGTCGTTTTCTCCCGTTAGATGCACGATATAAATTCCTTTTTCTAACCATTGGGGAGCGCTTTGCCGGACAATTTGATTAAGAGCCACGGCCCCTTGAGAACCACCGGCAACGACAATCAAAAAAGCAGTCTCTGGAATCGGTAAATCTAGGGACTGGGGAATGAGAAACTGCTCCCGTACAGGCGTACTAGCCCAAGTGGTGCGAGTGCCGGGTAAATAGCTGGCGGTTCCCTGAAAACCGAGGGCAACCGTATCGCACCAGCGACCGAGAACTTTAGTGACTTTGCCCGGTATGTAGTTAGATTCGTGTAGGATGACGGGAATATTGGCTAAACGAGCCGCTAAAATGGTGGGCCCTGCGATATAACCCCCGGTGGTAAAAACTGCCCCTATCTGACGTTTTTTGATTAAACTACGCACTTGCCAAATGGCCTGCAGTTGACCGAACAGAATCTTGAGAGTTTTTAACCCCAAACGGGTTTGAAACCCCTCAATGGGGATAGTGTGCAGGGGATAGGTTTTTGGAACTAAGGACTGTTCCAGACGGTCTGGAACTCCTAACCATTCAATCTCGTAATCTGGCAAGCGCTCGGCCAGGGCCAAAGCGGGAAATAAATGACCACCAGTACCACTAGCGGCAATCAGGAGACGGGTTGGAGTGCGTGCCATAATTCGAGAGAGGGGAAATTCAGTCCTAGAATGAAATAATCTACCATAGTTATCGATCCTTACATAAACTATCACTAATGCGTAACTTGAACACGATTCCCAATAAATTTTTTCGTCAATCCCTCAATTTTTCCCTGTCGTTGTTGTTAGGTTTGGGGTTAACTTTTATCCTTGCCACCAGTTTGCGGGCCGAAAAGCCAGAAACTGCCCCGGCTAATTTAAAAACCCTGATCTCCAAAATCGAAACGGCGGCTAATGAGCGAGATATCCAGCAATTAATGCAGTTTTATAGTCCGAAATTTACTAACTCCGATGGCTTGACCTACGAAAAAACTAAAAAGGCTTTAACTCATTTTTGGGAACGTTATAACAATCTACAATACACCACGACTCTCGAATCTTGGAGTCGTTCCGGGGACAAGTTAACGGCCAATACAATTACTAAAATTACTGGGACGGGAAAGGTACAGGGACGAGTGGTGGGAATGAATGCCACGATTCGTTCTCGTCAACAATTTCAGGGTAATAAACTGGTTTATCAGGAGATTTTAAGCGAGAGAGTCGAGTTAAGCACGGGTAAAAATCCCCCCAGTGTTCAAGTGAGAATTCCCGAAAGGGTGAAGGTGGGTCAAGAATTTGATTTTGATGTGATTGTCCGCGAACCTTTGGGGGATGATTTATTGGCTGGAGCGGCGATCGATGAGAAAGTAGATATTGAGCGTTATATTAATACAAAGCCTCTAGAATTGGAATTATTACAGTCCGGCGGTTTATTTAAGCGGGTAAAAGCTCCAGCAACACCAGAAAATCGTTGGTTATCGGCGATTTTAATTCAAGGAGATGGGATTGTTGTCGTTACTCAACGGGTTAAGGTAGAAAAGTAATTTTTATCTGGGGGTTGCGGCAAAAAGCTTGTTGGTGGGGTGTGGGGTGTAGGGTGTAGGGTTTTATTCCCCCCGTTCACTCCAATGACTGGCACTTTCAGGCAATTTAATCCTTATTTTTGCCGTTTTTGAACCCTCAAAAATTAATTATGCAAGAGGTTTAATAGACCTCTTGCAAAAGTCTTAAGTCGATCCTTGTACAGCAACATTTTTGAAGATTATCAACTACTAATAAATAATTAACTGAAAGTCCCTCCCATTATTGTTTCTATCGTTTGAAATACTCTGATTAAGCATAGAGATGGGAAACATCGATCGTCCATACTTTAAATTTTGTTAAATTTACTTGACCAAAAGAAGTTGTTAGGGCAGCATCAACGGCATCTGAGCCGCGAGTCATTAAAATTCGCCCGATTCTGGGGGTGTTATGACGAGCATCAAAAGTGTACCATTGATGGTCTAAATAGACTTCAAACCAAGCACTAAAATCCATCGGTAGAGGTTGGGGAGAAATACCGATATCTCCGAGATAGCCGGAGGCATAACGGGCGGGAATATTTAGGCAACGGCAAAAAGTCAAAGCTAGGTGATTAAAATCGCGACAAACCCCCGTTCTTTCCCGATAGACATCATAGGCGGTTTTTGTCACCCGCGCGTATTCGTAACCAAAACGAATGTGACTATGAACCCAATCACAAACCGCTTGTACCCTTGCCCAACCGGGGGGAGTTTGTCCGAAAAGTTCCCAGGCAATTTCCGAAAGCAAATCTACTTCACAATAACGGCTACTCATTAGGTAGGGAAAAACTTGGGTTGGTAACTCTGTTAAGGGAATTTCTTGGGCATTCCAATTAACTATATCGGGTTTCCATTCATTCTCGATAACTGCTTCATTGTGAATGCGAATCTGTCCTGCGGGTAAAATTAAACGACTGGTTCTATTACCGAAGCTATCTAAAAATTCTTCTATTTTTGTTGCCGGTTCCACCCGCAAGTTTTCCGATTGTCTCACTTGATCTAAAATTGAGGGGTGTAGATAAAGTTTTAACAACATGACCACGGGTAAGGGTGTATCAAAGCCAAATTCATAACCAACATGGATTAACATTAGGACTCCTATCTAGATAGCAATTTTGTCGGGATTTGTCGGGATGAAACGCCAATAATCGCCAGACTGAAAAAAGTTAGGCCTGACTACTTGGTTAAAAGTTTGAGGAGAAAGTAATAGCCAAGCTGAAAACCGATAAGCTTTGTACAGAGTTTTTTTTATTGTAAACTGCTTCAAATAAAAGCTTTGTAACTTTGAACACAAGCCATCGGCAGGATTAGAGCTATCGAAAAGAGTCCGGGGTGGATGGTTCCTCTAATAGACGGATTTCAATGGGGATGTAGGCCAGTTTAACAAAAATCTTTTGTTGATGACTGACGGGCCACCATTCGTAAAGAAAAATTTCTAAAGGTCGCCAGAGGGCCACCCAACCACTAATTAATAGTCCTTCTTCTAAGAAGTGAATAAATGTATCGCTGCCAAAACGACCAATTAATTCGCTGAGACTCAAACAAACAAAAAGAAAGGAGAGACCAATTAGCAAAGATATGCGTCCCTGTCGCCAAATTGTGCGTAATTTTCTTTGTTCTCCCTGTTGGCGATAGTCAAAATAATTATGTAAAGCTGAGGGTAACAGATGTCGGGCGGTGTTTTGTTCTGTACTGGGAAGATAAAAGACTAATTTAAGGGGGGTATTGAGGGGAAATTCATCCACAGAGTTAATAATATAATTTTCGGCATTATCGTCTAAATCTCTATCTAAAAATGGCGAAGGATCGAGAGAATTAAAGACTTGCTGTAACTGATTAAGTTTAATTTCAATTAAGTAAGTTCCTGACTCCTCTCGATAATAGGATTGTAGTTTATTTACCAGTTTAGACATTAGTTATTAATGTTAAGCAAATGGGGTGAACTGATACAACTAAAATCTACTACTAAAAGCTACTTCACCTCTCTCATTCAGGCTGAAGATTGAACCATCTCTGAGAATATTTTAGCTGTATCAGTCCCAGAACATTAATTTAATTTAGCGACCAAAACCAGCGTACCAAAAATAGGTAAGCATGGGGATTACTGTAGCTAAAACCAGTAAAACTATCACCCAAATCGTGGCGCTTTTATCGTCAGTTTCTTCCGCGGTGGTAAAGGTACTTTCGATATTAATTGTCGCTACTTCTGGTGGTCCGGGATCCGCTTCTCCAGAAAGTACCGCCGTTAGACGACGACTCGCATCGAGTAAAGCTTGATTATATTTTCCCCCATCTTTGAGGGGAACTGCCATAGTTTCCGAGAGGATACTATCAGCAATAGCATCGGTTAATAGGGGTTTTGCTTCTTCGCCAACCCGCATAGCAGTTTTATTGGTTAAAGTATCAAGAACGATGATAGTTTGATTAGTCTGATCTTCGGGATTAGGATACCATTCTCTCAGGATATCATCGGCTAAATTGTCAATTTTTTGACCGTAATCCAAGCGTCGGACTACCACCATTCTCACTTCTTGGCCAGTTTTTTCGGCGAGGTTTTTCAGGTCTTTATTTAATTTTCCCTCGTTAGCGGCACTAATGGCCGAAACAGGATCGACTACATAAGTGGGCGCTCCGGGGCTTAAAATAGGGAGGTCATAGACTCCCATGGCAGCAGCCGGTGACAGGGAAATACCCAAGGCTACACAGCAGGAGAGAAGGAGAGAAGCTAATAATTTGAGCATATCGATTCGGTAAAATTCCTATAGAACATAATAGGGGAAAAGTTGACTGTTTTTTGATTAGGGAGACAGGAGACGGGAAGTGGGGAAGTGGGGAAGTGGGGTGATGGGGAAATTCAACTAATACCCTAAAACCCAACAACCCCAACACCCAAACCCTTTTAACTGATAACTGATAACTGATTATGAGTGATTTTGAGGAACTAGAGTCTAAAAAACGGGAAAAAGCCCTAGAAATGCAGGCCCATCGCGATAATTTGCTCTCACGGGTGACAAGATTACTAATTGCTCAAGATATCCACTTGGCGATCGATCATACCCTAGAACTGCTCTGTCAATTTACCCAGAGCGCTCACTGTTACATTATTCAATATTCCACCTGTCGTCAGCAGTGGAGTATGGTTTATGAATACTGTCACCCCGACTATCCGCAAGTTGTCCCGATTCGGGAACAATCACAAAATCTCTCGACGGAAACCTTTCCCTGGTTTTCGGAACAATTATTAAACGGTATTCCAGTTAAAATAAACTCTTTAGACGATTTACCCGCTACTGCTATCCCTGAAAGAACTATTCTCGCTCATAGTTCTACTCCCTGTCTCTTAATCGTTCCCATGTGGGATAGTTGCGGGATAACGGTGGGTTATCTGGGATTGGATGCAAGTGCAGAAAAGCAATGGACAGGGGAAGATGTCACCTTTGTGCGGTTGCTGGGAGAATTAATTGCGATCGCACAAAGTAGATATGAAGCGGAAAAAGAATTAAAAGAAGCTAAAGAAGCGGCAGTTAAGGCAAATAAAGCTAAAAGTGAGTTTCTAGCTAACATGAGCCACGAATTACGCACTCCTCTTAATGCTATCTTGGGTTTTACTCGCTTAATATCCCGGGATAGCAGCATCAGCAGTGAATATCGGCAATATTTGGAAATTGTCAATCGTAGCGGGGAACATTTATTAGAGTTAATCAACGATATTCTAGAAATGTCGAAGATAGAAGCAGGAAGAACGGTTTTTAACCCTAGTAATTTCGATTTATACGCTCTTTTAGATAATATTGCCGAAATGCTCCGTCCACAAGCGCAGACAAAAGCTTTAAGCTTGATTTTTGATCGCAGCTCCGACCTGCCTCAATATATATGTACTGATGAAAGTAAATTGCGACAGGTGTTCATCAATCTCTTGGGTAACGGATTGAAGTTTACCGAGTCGGGAGGGGTAACTCTCCGGGGAAAATTAGGGGAGAAAAGAGGAGATTATCAGCGATTGCTCTGGGAAATTGAAGATACAGGACCAGGAATCGCCCCAGAGGAGATTTATAAGCTATTTCAACCCTTTAACCAAACGGAAACGGGACGAAAATCTCAACAGGGGACAGGATTGGGTTTACCTATCAGTAAAAAATTTGTTGAGTTGATGGGAGGTGCGATCGGAGTTAGTAGTATTCTGGGTCAAGGAAGTGTTTTTAGTTTTGATATTCAGGTGGGTTTAGTGGGGGAAAATGAGATTAAAACCGCAACCAATAGGGCAAAAGTTATCGCTTTAGCCGAAAATCAGCCTAAATATCGCATATTAGTCGTCGATGATCGACCAGAAAGCCGTTTACTATTGCTGAAACTCCTGACTACCCTAGGATTATCCGTGCAAGAGGCTGCTAATGGACAAGAAGCGATCGCAATTTGGCAAGCATGGCAACCTCATCTTATCTGGATGGACATGAGAATGCCAGTCAAGGACGGTTACGAAGCAACCAGGGAAATTCGGCGGTTAGAGGCTGATAATCGCGGAAAAACGGTGATAATTGCCCTAACTGCCAGTGCTTTTGAAGAGGATCGCGCCTTGGTTATTGCCGCCGGTTGTGATGATTTCGTGCGTAAACCTTTCCGAGAGGAAGTTATTTGGCAAAAAATGGGCGAATATTTAGGATTAAAATATATTTATGCCGATAATGAGCCAAATCAGCCCAATTATTCGCCAGTTTTCCTCGATTCCCTGCAATCCCTATTAAAATTAATCAGTCCCGACTGGATTAGAAAATTGCAACAAGCGGCGCGAGAATGTGATGATGAAAAAATTATCGCCCTAACCGCAGAAATTCCCCCCGATTATGCTACCCTTGCCCAAGGTTTACAACAGTTAGCCGGAGAATTTTCCTTTGATGCGATCGAAACCATAATTAAAGATTTAAACATATCTTAAGAGAGTATTTTATCCATACCTCAAAAACGTGATATTCTAAAGGCATAAATCCCTAAATATGGCAATTTTAAAGGATGAAACTGTTAAAAATGCTCATCGGTACTTTCTTAATACTACCGATTTTTTCCGTTCATGCTCAAGTTCCCTCGCTGCCCCCAATTAAGCAAAATTCCCCCAATCTTGGTGACATACCGAATGATCCCACCCAGCAGAAAAATTGGCTTTGTAACCAAGGAGATCAACGCATTGCCGTGGCTGCCAAAGAAGAGAAAGGTTGGAAAGAATTAATTGAAAAACAAGGTTGGCAATGTGGTGAAGGAAATACCGATATACCCGATCAAACTCTCGGCTTTTCCTGTGAACCAGAACAAACCCTCGGCATCTTGACAGTTTACTGGTTAAATGGTAGTAATGGTCAACAACAATTAAGCCAATGGCGAGATAAATTAGCAGCACAACAGGGGATGGTTTGTACCATTAATAACGTGCAGTTATTCGATACTCAAGAAAATATACCCAATCCATTAAAACCATGATTAAATTAGCAGTTTTACCTCAGTCTATCCTCCTGGGTATCAGTTTACTATTAAACAATTCTCTGCCCTTACTTGCCCAATCTACACCCCTGAGCGTAGATAATTTAAGAAATACAGTCTATAACATTCCCAATCGCGGTTCCGTAATTGTCAGCGATGGTATTTTTCAATCTAACGAGGGACAAATTTTAGGAGTGCAAGTCAGTCGAGAAGCCTTGATGGGGGACTATAATAATGATCAAAGGACTGATGGTATTGTCGTATTAAGAGTGATTACTAGAGAGCAACAGCAATTACATTATTTAGCCCTAGTGATCGATAATAACGGTACTGCCACTAACACCGATACTGTCCTGTTAGCTGATCGAGTAATTGTCGATAATCTGAGCGCTAAAGATGGTATGATCACCGTCAATATGAGAAGATTTCTCCCCCGGGATCCTTCCTGTTGTCCGTCGGGAGTTATCACCCAACAATTTGCGATTAATTCTAATATTAATCAATTGACTTTACTGAGTACCAACGAAAGTCAACCCACCACCCCCAATGTGCAGGTAGTACCTACTTCTCCCCTGAGAATTAATAATAGTAATCTCCCCTTTCAACCTCCTGCTGGGGCCATCCAAATCCGCTTTTAACCCTGTTTTTGGTGCGTTACGCTGTGCTAACGCACCCTACCTTTTTACTTAACAAAAAATGGCCTACAAATATCCCATCCAACGCTGGTATATTGCCGCAGCTAATCCCGAAAAAATCGAGGGGTTAGCGCGGGAAATGGGATTATCATCCTTATTAGCAACTATCTTAATTAATCGCGGTATTGATACCCCCGAATTAGCTAAAACTTATATAGATCCTGAAGTGGATAGCTTACCCTCTCCCCTGGGAGAATTTCCCGATTTAGAAAAAAGTGTCAATTTCTTAGTAAAAGCGATCGCTAGAGGCGATAAAATTGCTATCTGTGGGGACTACGATGCCGATGGTATGACCAGTACATCTTTACTGCTAAGAGCCTTAAGACATCTCGGTGCGGACGTGAATCATGCAATTCCCAGTCGCATGAAAGAGGGATACGGAATTAATCAGCGCATTGTCGAAGAATTTGCCGAATCGGGAGTCGGATTGATTCTCACCGTTGATAACGGTATTTCCGCTCACGAACCGATCGCTCTAGCGATAGAATTAGGATTAAAAGTTATTATCACCGATCATCACGATCTGCCGCCAATTTTACCAAATGCCTCCGCTATTCTCAACCCAAAATTATTAACCCCGAACTCTCCCTATCAGGGATTAGCGGGGGTGGGAGTCGCCTATATTTTAGCGGTGACAACTGCCCAAAAAATGGGTAAATTACAGGGATTAACCGAGTCATTATTAGCATTATTTACCCTAGGCACTATAGCGGATTTAGCCCCATTAATTGGGGTAAATCGTCGCTGGTTAAAACGGGGTTTAAGAAAATTACCCAAATCTCAATTAGTCGGGATTCAATCCCTGATGCAAATAGCGGGAATTAGCGAGGAACAAAAGCAATTACAACCGGATGATATTGGCTTTAAATTGGGTCCGAGAATTAATGCAATTGGCAGAATTGGTGATCCCCAGATAGTTATTGAATTATTAACCACCGATGACGCTGGAATAGCCTTAGAAAGAGCAATGCAGTGCGAACAAATTAATCGTACTCGTCAAGAATTGTGCGAAAAAATTGAAGAAGAAGCGATTAAATTAGTGGAAAAAACGCCGATTCTTTGGCAAAAAGATCGAGTTTTAGTCTTAGTCGAAAAAGATTGGCATCATGGGGTGATTGGTATTGTGGCATCCCGTCTGGTGGAACGCTACGGAGTGCCAGTTTTTATCGGTACTTACGAGGAAGAAGATACGGGTAAAATTCGCGGTTCTGCCAGAGGAATTGAAGAATTTCACGTTTTTGAAGCCCTGCAATTTTGCCAAGATTTACTAGGAAAATTTGGCGGTCATAAAATGGCGGGAGGTTTTAGTTTACCCACAGCTAATTTACTGGCATTTAAACAAAGATTAAGTCAATTTTCTCACAAAATTTTACAAATAGAACAATTAAAACCTTTAATTAAAATTGATACTATCATTGACTTTAAACAAATTACCCTGCAACTTTTTCAACAAATTGATAGTTTGCAACCCTGGGGAATTGGCAATGAATTACCCGTTTTTTGGACTCCTAACGTGCGAGTAGTGGAACAGAAAACTATCGGAAAAAATCATTTAAAATTATTGCTGGCTCAAAGGGATGATACCAGAATTAAAGCCCTAGCATGGCGTTGGGGTGAATATTGTCCTTTACCAAAGCATTTAGATATAGCCTATAAACTCAAAGAAAATACTTGGAATGGTAACACAGCCATAGAAATTGAATTAGTGGGAGTGCGATTACACCAAGAAAATAATAATATTAAAAAAGCAATTTTTATGCACGCCGAAAAAATGTATCAATGTAGTTTTTGGGGTGATTTAAACGAGATTCGCATCAAAAATGAACAGGGCGATATTTTAGTCGTGCAGAAAGGGCAGCGAATTGGTTTATTAGGCAAAAATCGGCAACAAGCTAGAGAAGTCAACGTGACTGAACCCCATTTTTATACTTTAATTAAAGTTGCCATCAAAGCTTTGGCTATCTAATCTCTAAATCAATAATAGCCGAAATTAGACTGACTGATTTAACCAGAGTAATTGAAATCCATTTGAGCGCCTGAATATTGGGAACATCAATTATTCTACACCAATAAAATTAGTCCTTCTCAGTGAACAGAATCAGTAACGGGTTTCCCCCCTCCAACCGACAGAATGAGCGGGTGCAGCCTATCTTGTCCTCAAGGGTTTGGAGACCAAGCTTTTACGGTTTTATGGCAATATAATCGTGTTTAATTTGGTTAGCGATCGCGTTGAGGGGCAGTCAAGGGAGAACGCAAAGGCGAATCCGACATACCGCGCCACAATCCCTCACGGAAGAGGATAGTTTGCCTGAGAAGGAGTAAAGCAGGGAAAACCACCTGAGACTCCTTCTCCTGTGAATCACTGCGATCGCAGTGTTAGGAGGCACTTATAAATGTGGTAAAATTTAAAATGAAATAATTAATGGCTACATATCTCAATTGACTTCTCCTATCAAAATAAAGAGCGACTGGTTATACAGCTTATGAATATTAATGAAATTTTGAACACTATCTCTTGCCTTCCTGAAGAGGAGCAATATTTCATTGCTGATACTCTCAATAAAAGAATTCGTGAGCTAAGACGTTCCCAACTTGCTGCTAGAGGTAAACAAGCTGAGGAAAATTATGAGCAAGGTCATGTTACATCTGGTACGGTGGCTGACTTAATGAGTGCTTTGGATAGTGATGATTAATATTGTCTGGGATGAGCCATTTTTAAAAATTCTCAAGAAATGGAAGAAGAAACATCCAGATTTGATTGCAAAATTTGAGAATAAATTAACCTTATTTTGTTCTGAGCCATTTCACTCTTCATTAAAAACTCATAGATTAAGTGGAAATTTAAAAGGCTATTTGGCTTTTAGTATTACCTATGAATATCGGCTTATCTTCAAATTTATGGCTGAAAATAAGGTATTACTCCTAGATATAGGAACACACGATGAAGTTTACTAAATTCCATTGTCCCAGGTGAATCGCTGCTAGGGAGAGAAATATAAAGATTTTATTAAATTGTATCGTAGGATACAGTGCGGGGGGGGGTAGTGTGTATTCTTTTGTTGTCCGTCTTTGTTGTTGGGTTAGGCTGTTGTTTGACCTGAGATATGAGGGGGGCGATCGCGCTTGAAACAAATTATCCTCCAGTTTTAGTGATCTAATGAAGAAGACTTTGAGACACTTGTTATTGATTAATCTGTTTATAATAACAAACGTTGCGTGTTTTAGTTATAATGCGCCAGCAGATGCATCAGTTCTTAGTTTTTTTGGGCTTTTTAGAAAGTTTACAACATGGTCAAAAAGGCAAAAAGAAGGGTTTAAAGTAGGAGATGTAACTGTTGCTGTTGATGTTACAGTTGATGATCTTACAATCCCAGTCGGGAAAGTTCTTTATGCCATCGATCCTTCTACAGCAAGAATGTTTGACGGTCGTGTAACGATTAACTACGATTCTTCTGTATTGACTTTAGAAAAGTATGGTTGGTTTGGTGATTGGGGCGCAGATCCAACTTTGCCTTTCCCTCCCATAGATTCAGGATCTAGTGGTTCTCCTTGGTATTTACAAACAGAGGCTAATCCTGCACTTAATCAAAGTGTAACAATTAGTGGTGACATTATCAAAACTATTGAGTTTAATTATGATTGGGGATCTGAAGGGTACATTCCTCCTACAACAGGACATTTTAACTTTTTTGGTCTTGAATTTGATAAAACTCGTCCAGATATCACTACAGCAGAAATAGATGCTGCATTTATACTACCAGAAAATGTATTAAGTAACTTTGAGGCTGGAAATAAAGTTGCGTCTCTCGCTAACTATAATCGGTGCATTCCTGTAAATTCTCAAGATGAAAAGATTGTGTTATGTGGAGAGCCGATTCCTGAACCCACTTCCACTCTCAGCCTCCTCGCTCTCGGAACGCTAGGCGCAGCCTCAACCCTCAAACGCAAACTCAAGTCGTCCAAATCCTCAGAAAAGGAAACTACAAAAGTAGGCTAAATTGCTTCTAAAAATATCATAAATGCCCCTTCATTCAATCTTGAGGGGGTTTATTGTATAATTGAGGGATGATTAAACTAGATCAACTTACGCAATCTTGAGCTATAATCGGCAATGATGGAACATCCCAACAACGCTCAGAAAAAACTCCTGATTGCTGAACTTAACAAAGCAGGAATCAAACATACCCCAGAAAATATTATCAGAATTACTCAAGACCCTAAGGGGAAAATTATTTTTCTAGAAACCGGAAAAGGAGGAGAGAGAGGTTCTGGATTACTGCATATTCTAGAAAATCATCGAGAAGATTTTCTCCAGAGAGGTATTACCGAAGCACAAATTCCTGATTTAATTGTAACAGCTATTAGTGAGGGAAAAATTATTGGCATACAAGGAAAAAGTCGCATAATTTATCAAGTAGAAATCAATGGAATTATTCAGTATGTTTCTATAGAAATTAGTCCTAATGGTTACTTAGTGAGTGCTAATCCAACTCCAACGCGATTAATTAATAAACTTATTCAGGAATGATAGTTATGGCAATCAGAATCAAACTTTGGGCAGATTATGGAAGTTACCCACTTTGGGGAGTAGATGAAATTGATAACATTGCTCCTGAA